>CAZDZM010000029.1:0-16708 GCA_964509945.1 uncultured Candidatus Bathyarchaeia archaeon | reverse complement strand
TATTTTTGGGATCCACGTTTTCAGTTCTTCAGGCTTATATCTGTAATTGTACCAAGGTCTTGCTCCGTGTCCGTGCCAGCGGAAATAGGCAAAGTTTGATGTTAAATGGATCTCTGGAGGTAGCAGTGGTTCGTCGACGATGGTGTATGCTACTTGGTATTTTTTAAGCAGGTCCCATGTTTCTTCTCGCATCCATGATTTTTCTCTGAACTCGACGGCGAATTTTATGTGGGTTGGGAGTATCTTGAAAAAGGCTTCCAGCTCATTTGGCTTGTATTCATATTTTGGTGGAAGTTGTATGAGTATGCAGCCGAGTTTTCCGCTGAGGTATAAAGGTTCTATGAGTTCTGTGAATTTCTGTAGGTCTTGTTCGGCACCTTTTGAAAGATCTAATTTCTTTTCGTGTGTGATTAATCCAGGCATCTTTGCAGTGTAGACGAACCCTTCTGGCGAATATTTGACCCAGCCCATAACTGTGCCTTTGGTTGGGTACCTGTAGAATGTGGAGTCAATTTCCACTGTTTTGAAGACTCTCGTGTAGGCGTGGAGCATGCTTTTGTCTTTGTTTGTGTAGAATGGGCCTATCCAATCCCTGTAGCTCCATCCGGACGTTCCTAGAAAAATCTTTTCTGATTTTGTGGCCAAGGTTTTCACTTCCCAATTGATTTCAGGGTTTCTATGACTTCGTTAACGCTGGTGTATGTTCTATTTGGAAGTTTCTGCAGGAATTCCGCTGCCTGCGTTCTTTTTTCGTTTGTCAGGTCGAAGAGTTTCCACCCTTGAGATTGTATCAGTTCTTGTTTTGTTGCTGGAAACTCTGCGTCTTCTCTCAGAATTTCGCTTAAGGAGGAAAAGCCTGTGGATCTTGTCACCATTGGGAATTTGCCTGTCTGCTTGTAGATTTTCAGTCTTGCAGCATCTTTATACATTTTGACGAAGTGAAAATTCAGTATTATTTTTTCAGAGTTTCCGCTTGAGGCTTTTCTATCTATTTGTTCAAGCTCTTCATCCGTCGGCTGGTATATATTGTGTTGCCCTTTCCCGAAGAGTCTTGAATAGAGAATATCTGATTCATAGGCCGGCATTTCGCCTTTCGAGAGATCTGCGCAGTGGATCATTTCGTAGTCTTGCATGGTTTTCAGGAGTTCAGGCGGCAGGTTTGAAGATGGCGTTTCTCTTATTTCCAGGGCAAGTCTGAGTTTTTCAAGGTTTACGGAAGATAAGAAGTCGCGGAGATTGTTGACTGACGCTAGGGTAAGCTTAAAGGATCGAGGAATTTGGAGGTGTAAAATGACAGTGTTTAGTGTTTTGCATATTTTTTTCATCTTTTCAAACGCTTCCAACGCCTCTTCAGCTGGTTGGAGCTTGTGCCTGTGCGTGATTGCCCTGTGGGCTCTTACCGCGAATTGGAAGTCCGGAGGAACAAGGTTTCTCCACCTTTCAACTTCTCTCATAGGAGGTATTTGATAGAAGGTGGAATTCACTTCTACAAAGTTGAAGGCTTTAGAATATGCTACTAAAGGGTGAAGCCTTGGAATTTTGAAATATGCCCATCCGCCTGCCCCAATAAGATACTCTTTCAAGATTCACCCTCTTATTGGAATTGAGTTTCACTTTAACTTACATTTCTCACAGTATTAAATTGTACTTCTGGCCCAGCGCGGGCCTCTATGAATGAAATCACGAAGCCAATCTATGAAGAACGTTTATTTTAACCTCACTCTCTACTGCTCGTAAAGGTCGATGCAACATTCCTTTTTTAAACATCTGACGACTAAACATCAATTCGGGGAAATAGAAGGAGAGAATTATGATGCAAAAGAAACTCGCCACTTTTATGGAAAGCGAAAGCGGAGAGTTCAAGGATGACTTGTTTGTTCATTTAACAATCTACGACGTCCCAGCAAGCTTGCTAAAAGAATTCTGCGAGAAAATAGTCAAGCCCTACTATCCAGATGGGATCAGCCAAGCAATCAAAGACCTGATGCGCAAAGCTGCAGCAGCACAAGAGTCTGCCCAAACACATCATAAACAAAATGAATGTGAAAAAAATGGTTGAGATCAAATCGCCTGTACGCCTTAAAGATCTGGAAGGAAAAGTAGGCATTTCATTCAAGGCGTTATTGGGAATAGAGGGATCGAAAAAAGAACTTTATGATAACGATAAGCTAGTGATAATAAATCTAAAAAAAGGCGAGTGTATAGCATTTTTAGATGGCAACGACAAAATCTGGGAGCTTTCTAGAGACGGGAGGGGTCGTTACAACTTGCGGAAACTCAGTGCGCATTGACGTTTAGAGATGAAATTAGAAGCAGTAGGACAAGACTTCCAGACGCTTTAGTTATAATGGAAAAATGCATCTGCCGGAAAGACAATTGAGAAAATAGACCTAAAAACCAGAAGATCATTGAGTCAAGAAGAGAATTGAAAATAAGCCAGAGCGGAACTATTTTTAGATTTGTTGCATGCTGCATTCATGCTCAGAGAAGCCCTTCTTCTTCATCTAAATACTCATCATTTATATCCTCATAAACGGATTCGTTTCTCAATGCTCCACATTGTTCACAGACTTCTGGCTCGTCTTTGTTAAGATACCCGCATACTTCACATTCCCACATATTCTATCACCCTTACCATTTAGACCATGTGATCGAATAAAAGCAAGAACAAGTGCGCCATTTTTTCCTCACTTTAGAACTATTGTCCAGCAAAATGATAAACCTTCTCTTAAAGACGCTGGAGAGCAAAATTCATCTTTAATGCGATTTCTACACCTGTAGTTTACGTTCTGACCGGTGTTCACTACGCGTGCAGATTAGGAAGCACCTCATGGACCTTAATGATTTTAGAGCATGGGAACGTGTCTGTATTGGCGCACGCGTTGGAAAGCATTGTATCATCCGCAGTTGGAGAAATCGCTATTTTCTGTGCGCAAAGGCTGTGTGTACCTGCGTGTTCCCAGAGGGAAACAAAAAGGGGTGCCGCTAAACTCACAAAAATCTAGGCATGTAGGAAAATTTTAATACTGCTAACATGAAAATTGTCAATATGAACGAGCTACTAGGAAAGCCAATAGCGATTCTGGGGGGAGGAGCTTGTGGGCAGACGTTTGCAGCTGACTTATCTCTGGCTGGATGCAAAGTTCATTTATATGAGTTGCCTGCTTTTGCCCCTAAAAGTTTGGGGAAAGTTCTAAAGACCAATAAAATAGAGCTTAATGGTTTACAGAGTAATTTTAAGTGGTTTAGAAGAGCTGGTATTGCAAGTATTGCTGTTGTCACTACAGATATGTCTGAGGCGCTGGAGGGAGCTGGACTGATAATAGCAACCGTCCCGGCTATAGGTCATAAGCTCTTCTTCGAAAAGATGATTCCCCATCTTGTGGATGGGCAGGTGATAAGTATATTTCCAGACAATTTTGGCTCTTTGTTGCTAAGGGAGAGCATGCACAACAAGAACTGTGATGTAAACGTCATTATTGGCGGATGGAGCTCAATGCCATATGGCACTAGAATGATAGAACCAGGCATTATTAATTGCATTGCTAGGACGCGTGAACTCATATATGACGCTCTACCTAGCCAGGATGGAGATAGATTTTTTGATTTACTGAAGGATCTACCCGCTTTTGATGGTACAGTTGAACTAAAACGTGGAGACACTATCATTGGTGTAGGACTTTCTAATCCTAACCCGGTTGTTCATGTTCCGGGATCCATTCTCAATGTAGGCGCTATGGAGGTTTCAGAGATGGAAGGAATATTAGGAATTCCGAAAGGGCAATATTCAATGTACAAATACGGCATGAGTCCGGCAGTGGCACGAGTTCAACTTTCCTTTTATGAAGAAGAGAGCAAGATAGCGAATGCGCTTGGAATAAGAATAGTCGAATATGATGAAGAACAATTCTTTTGGAAGGGCAGTGTTATGGGAGTAGAATATTGGAGTCCATTTGGGGATGTGATTTTTCCTCCAATCGTCGGTCCTCTCTCAGTAGAACACAGATACTTCACAGAGGATATTCCGGTGGGCTGCAGTGTACGTTATCAACTTGCTCGAAAACTTAAGGTGGACGTACCCACAATTGAATCGATGATGCGTATAGGATGTATAGTGTGTAGAAGAGATTTCTTCAAAGAAGGACTTTCACTAAAGGATTTGGGTATTGACGATTTAACAAAAGATCAGATAGTTCGATATGTAAGGAAAGGCAGACGCTGATTTGGGTTCTGTTCGAGAATCAAATAAAACAGAGCATACCCATTTCCTAATATCACTTTTTGGGAGATAGAGCAATAGCGCGTGCTGATGAGATGTAGTTTTTGAAACAAAGAGCACAGATTACATGTGTGTGCTGCCCCGTCGCTTTGAAATTTTCACCTTGTTCTTTGCAGGTACAAAGACGGCGGCAGCAATAGCTGTTGTCCATAAACCGCCCTTGTCTCCGGTTGCAGACTGCGTTATGTTCGTTGTTTTGATTATCATTCCGCTGGTCTTGAACTGTTTTTTCCTTTCATCCCATGCCTTTTCTGGGTCAAAGGGTATTCCCATGGTTGTAGCAAGCATCGTCGCAGCCAAATCTTCCGAATAATCTCCAGCCGCCTCATCCGTTTGTCCAAAAGAATGATGCTCAGAGAGGTAGCCATAATTGTTTTTGCCAGATGGAATGGCCACGCCTATGGATGACGCAAATAGCCTATGCGGCTCATTCGTTGAACTTCTGGCTAGAACAAGAAAGGTGATTTCCCCTGGCTGAACGAGTCTTAAACCCTGCTCTCTTGAAATCAGCTTGCACCCCGGTGGCACTATGCTTGAAATGTTCACTAAGTTACAATGGTGTATGCCTGCACTTCTCAAAGCCAACTCGAAAGATTGCAATTGTTCTTTGTGTCTGCCAACGCCTCTTGTTAGGAAGAAATATTTTGGTATCATCTTGCTAAATCGCAAATAGAATTTATAGAATGTGCTTATTAGCCTTTTGATTCGTGAAAAGTATTTTATTCTGATAGGAAAAAGAATAACAGAGCCTTAAGCGTTATCAGTTTGAGGTTTAGCTCCGTGAAAACTTACCAAAGCGTGTTCAGGGACGAGACAACGCTTGACATTAACTATGTCCCACCAAGGCTTCCCCACAGAAGAAATGAACAGCGCTTGTTAATGGAATTTTTCAGTTTTATACTTCGTTTCCCAGAAAAAATGGCTCAAAGAGTCATCATAACAGGCGACATCGGCACAGGAAAGACTGCCCTTTCCCAACGTTTTGGAGCAGACATATCTCGCGAAGCAAATAGTCGCGGGGTAAATCTCCGTTACGTGCATGTTAACTGTAGGGAATATCGCGGCAGCCTCTTTCTTATACTACAAAACGCAGTTACCACTTTCCATCCAAACTTTCCAAAACGCGGGTACTCAGCTGAAGAGCTTCTCAACATTCTCCTGCATATCTTAGATGAGGAAAACGCGTACGTAATATTGACATTAGACGAGTTTGAAAGCCTTGTTGAAAGGGAGGGCTCAGAAGCCGTCTACAAGCTCACACGGTTACAGGAGATAAGACCGAATAAGCCTCAAAGATTATCGCTAATATGTATCTTGCGAGACTTAAAGGCGATTGAGCAGTTAGACGCCAGCACAAGAAGCACTTTGCAACTTAACGTAATCACCCTTCAACAGTACTCAAAGCAGCAGTTGATAGACATCGTCAACGATCGCCTCAGCGTTGCCTTCAAGCCCTTAGCCGTTTCAGAAGAAACTGTAAGCCTCATAGCTGAGCTTGCCTTCTCTGAAAATGGAAACGCTCGCTTTGCTATAGAACTATTGTGGCGCGCTGGAAAATATGCAGACGCTGAGGATTTAGCTACAGTCATGCCTGAATGCGTTCGAAAGGCAGTCTCAAGCATAATTCCGGCAATACGGAAAAGTGAGCTAGCTGCTCTGAAACTTCACGAGAAACTCTTCCTGCTTGGAGTAGCCAGATTTTTTAAGGAAGACCAAAGGTCTTGTGCAACCCTTGCAGAAATTGAACGTGCCTACGCCGTGGTGTGTGAAGAATTTAATGAACAACCACATAGCCACACCCAATTGTGGAAATATTTGCAGCTTCTTTCAGTTCTAGGCATATTAAAGACGGAGGTTACATCGGCTGGCACCCGTGGAAGGTCTACACTTGTTTATTTGCCTAGAATCTCGGCCCGCGAGTTGGAGAAGGAATTATGTGCTTTTCTAGGGAAGTGAAAAAGGTGAAGCTTGTGAACATAGAGAATGTTTTCTCATCAAAACTTAGAATGAAGATTCTGAAAATTATCATACAGTTAGGAGAGCTTAACGTTTCTGAAATCGCTCGCAGATTAAGTGTGAACTATGAGACTACAAGTAAGCATCTGAAGATTTTGGAAGATGAGGGGATTCTTCAACATAAAGTGTATGGGAGAATTCGCTTATATAGACTTAATGAGCATTCGTCTAAGGCTAGGGCTGTGCAAAACCTTATAGATGCATGGGAGCATGGAAATAAGCACTAAGGCTGTAATAATTATTGGAGGAGAATGGCATGTCAATGGTTGATGTATCTGGTAAACCTGAAATCTATCGAGAGGCAACGGCATTAGGAATTATAAAGCTGAAAAGTGAAACTATACGCTTAGTTAGAGAGAGAAAAACTGCGAAAGGGGACCCGCTCTACGCGGCCAAAATTGCAGGGACATTGGCTGCTAAAAAAACAAGCAGTTTAATTCCACTCTGCCATCCGTTGCCATTAACAAACGTGGAAATTGACACAAAAATCTTGGACAACTCTCTCATTGAGGTCATATCTACCGTTAAAACGAAGGCACAAACTGGAGTCGAAATGGAAGCACTCGTTGCAGCTGCTGTCGGTCTATTAACGATCTGGGACATGGTGAAGCAATACGAAAAAGACACGGATGGACAATATCCAACAACTAGTATAGAAAACATTCATGTTGTTAGAAAAATTAAGGAAGAGCATTGCGAATGAGTGAAACAACAAGAAAGCATAAAGCTGAAGCGCCCAAAATTCTGAATTTTGGAATTTTTGTATGCAGTTCATCCCGTTATCAACTGTTGAAAAAAGGCGAAAAGGTAAAAGATGTGTCCGGCGACCTAATTGAGTCATTGTTGAAGAGTGCTGGACATAGGATTTTGTTTCGGAAGATAATTCCAGACGACAAAGCTTTGATTGAGGAAGGTGTAAAAATGGCATTGGAGTCTACGAATTTGGATGCGACTATTTTTTGTGGTGGAACAGGCATAGCCCCTTCAGATGTAACCATCGAGACAGTTTCACTTCACTTAGAGAAGGTCTTGCTAGGGTTCGGCGAGATTTTTAGGAGGCTAAGCTTTGACCAAGTTGGCTCTGCAGCGGTTTTATCCCGCGCCATGGCTGGTGTTGCTAGAGGTAAAGCGTTCTTTTGTATTCCAGGCTCACCTAACGCCGTGAAGGTTTCTGTTGAAAGACTTATATTGCCCGAGGTATCTCACATCGTTAAGCATGCGCGGGAATAACGATGGTGCTGAGCGACAGTTGCGGCCGTCCTCTCCTTCATCTACGTCTAGCAGTTACACAACGTTGTAATCTGCGGTGTGTCTATTGTCATATGGAAGGCGAAGAAAGGCGAATTGAAAGCGTAACTGAAGAGATGAGCGTTGACGAAATCGTTCGCATCGCAAGGTTAGCCGCTGAGATGGGTGTTTCTAAGATTAAATTGACAGGGGGAGAACCCCTGATGCGGAAAGACATAATCGCAATTGTAAAAGGAATCGCGCTTGTACCTGGCTTAAAGGATCTTTCCATGACCACTAATGGGACGTTACTTGGGTCTTTGGCTAAAGACTTGCGTAGAAATGGGCTGAGACGCGTCAATATTAACCTTCCATCGCTGAGCCCGGAAGTTTACAACAAGTTGACTGGTGGCAAAGTGGAAGACGTTTTGGAAGGCCTCAAAGCCGCAGTGGAAGCTGGATTTTCCCCCGTTAAGCTAAACATGGTTATGCTGAAGGGAGTAAACAGGAATGCTGTTCCAGAAATGATAGAGCTAGCCAGAGAAACAGGAGCAATATTGCAGTTAATCGAGCTTGACCCAATAAACGTGGATAACGAATTCTACTCTTCACATCACAAGATTTTAGATGAATATGAAACTGGATTAAGAGAGAAAGCCGTAGAAGTGAAAACTAGGCAGTTTATGCATAACCGACGTATCTACTGTCTTCCAGACTTAAAGGTTGAGGTTGTGCATCCAATAGAGAATACCGACTTTTGCATGCATTGCACCCGCTTGCGTGTAACAAGCGACGGAAAACTTAAGCCATGTCTAATGAGGAACGATAACCTAGTGGACATCTTAACGCCCATGCGTAAGGGTGCAAGCGACGAAGAGCTAAAAGAGCTTTTTGAAATCGCAAATAAAAAAAGAGAACCATATAATAAGCGCACATAGTTCGATCAGATTTCTACTATTTTTGCTTCGCGTTTATCAGTGTCAAGCAAAGCAATTGTTGATTTGCCAGTTAAGTATCCACAGACTTCTCCCGGATTCACAATCAATGTTTTACCCTTCTTGTAGACTTCAGCCTTGTGAGCATGTCCATGAACAACAACGTCGAAGCTTTCACTGTTGATTAAAGCCCTCAAAAGTTCTGTTTCGCTTCCATGCAGCAAAGCAATTTTGACACCATCAACAACCGCTTCAGCGAAGTTGCCACGTATCTCCAAGTTTTCGTTTTCGCTAAATCGTTTCTTCAAGAGCTCTCGATCGCCATCATTGTTGCCGAAAACACCGATAAGCTTCGCCTTCAATTCCTTGAATTTGGGAATCACAAATGGTGCAATGTAATCCCCAGCGTGAAGTACAAGCTTAATCTCTTCCTCATTAATTTTTTTTATGATTTTCTCCACCATTGGCAGGTTATCATGGGTATCAGAAATTAAACCAACTAGCATTTTTTCACCATTTTAACATTTTCGCTTTATGAGGAAATAAAGTCTTTCCTGTGTTTCCTTCTTGATAGAACAGTGTTCTAGAATATTCTAAGAATTGAAATAATCAGACATGCGAAACACGACTTAAAATATCCTGCACTAATTTCAGTTATAGAAAATTGTTCTAAAAGAGGAACCTAGAAAATGAATTCATCAATCGCTGACATGTCAAGCAAAAGAAGAGACAAGCTTCACATAATCGCGGAAATCTTGGAAATAGCGAGAGAGGGAGCTTTAAAAACTCAAATCATGTATAGGGCAAACTTGAGTTTTACGCAGCTTAATGAGTATCTTAAGTTCATGTTGAAAATTCACTTATTAGATAGAATATTTGATGATAGAAAAGAAATGTACAGGGCAACGGGAAAAGGTTTGGATTTTCTCCAGCGCCATCACGAAATAATAGAACTGCTGAAGATAGAAGAAGGCAACTATAGAAATGGTGTTAAGGTTCCACCTCTAAATCTTCTAAAAAGAAATTAACGTAGAAATGTTGAGCTTTTAAGAGAATCGTCCTAGCATGAATAGTATCGTTATGTTTGCGTACATGGCTGTTAAGCTTACTACCAAGGCCTTGTCAAGCCTTATACCTTTTCCGAAGCAGAAGGCTGCAGAGACCAGCATCAGACTCCAAATTTGCAGAACAAACAAGACGTATTGGGAATCAGCTTTTGAAATGAATAGATAGATGTACGGGAAAGCTGCCATTGGAAGGGTCGCCAGTCCAAGGCAAGTGAAAAGCTGAAGATTATTTCCAGCTCTTTGATAAATCAAATGGGTGAATATTTCCGTGAAGAGGAACAAGCCTATCCAATTAAGGATGTAGAGCGCTACCGTGCTCGTGAAGCTATAAGTGGAGTAGGGAAAATAGAAAAACAGGGCAGGATCAAGTTTTACATAGGCGGATCCTAATGCGCCTGCAAGTAGTATGGCTATGGAAACTGGCAAAACCCTTAGGGGTTTAGCTGTTTTAGCGAAAAGAGGCGAAAGGAAGAGCCATTTCCCTAGACGGTGACTAAAAGCCTCGCCAATTTCCAGAGACGCTGGGACACTTCCATCTTTCAAAATTCTGTATAGCACTCGTCCGCGTTCATTAAGCCTATATTTGCGTTTTTTGTCTTGCGCTAGGAAGTTTGAAAGCATGTCCAAGTGATAGTAAACTGTGCCGACGCCGAGACCCAGAGTTTCACGGAGTTCTTTGAATCCGATTTTTTCTTGGGCGCCTAAAATTTCTATTATTTTTCTGCGCGTCGGATCTCTTAGAAGAGTGTAATACTTGGACAAATCCTCCATTAATCATGTTTCCTCATGGTTTATAGAACTATTGTCCACGGTGCTCATTTATACACTTTTTTTATAATCAATCCATATTCTGGTTTCTACCGGATTCACGGTTCTACGTTTGAAATATTGTTTTTCTGGGAATACTTGCTTTATTCGGCCAAACCTTGCTTATTGTTTAAGGAAGGGGGAGGCCCAAAGAGATTAGCAGTTATGGGAAAGGTTCTTCATGAAGTCTAAGCCATTCAAGTTTTCCAAAATATTCTACCTAGTATTTTGTATACCGTTTATTCTGGCTTTCATCTCTTGGATGTTTTTCCCAATCTTCGCCGAGTGGATTGTAACCCAAGTTTTTAGATATCAGATAATGCAACAGCCAGTCAATTGGCTCTGGCAAGGGATCGTTCGTTTCTTCTACGGTTGGTACACTTTGTTGGCTATTGGCGTTGCAGGCTCTTGGGCTATAGCTGCAACGTTTGCGAGGATGAAGCAGAATAAACTCAGACATTTGTTTTATCCTATGGTTTCATTCATTGTTCCGGCCTACAATCAAGAGAACAACATCTCCCGCTGCATAAGAAGCCTTTTCAAATGTGCAGAAAAATATGATGGATTGTGCGAAATCATCGTTGTGGATGATGGAAGTAGCGATTACACTTACGAAGTTGCTTGGTCAACTATAGAGTTTAATCGTAGGCATCAACCGCAAGTCCGAGGAAAAGTTGTCAGACATTCTGCCAATCTAGGCAAAATAGAGAGTCTTAGGACAGGCGTAAATAAAGCTTTGGGAAGCCTCATAGCGATTGTTGACGCGGATTCTTGGTGGATGCCAGAGACTCTTGGAAGGCTTGTTAATTACATGCTCTTGAATGGTAAGAAAGCTGTGACTGGGTATGTGCATCCTTCAGATGGCAACACCGAGCTCAGCCTCTACGTGGTTTTGCAGCAGCTCGAGTATAGTCAAGGCTTAGGCATAGGACGTTGTGCCCAGTCTTTGGGTGATAAGGTTCTGGTTATTTCCGGAGCCATAAGCCTATATGATGCTGATCTTTTTCGTGAAATTCTCACCGAGAAGAATATTCGTTCTGTGACTGAGGATTTGGAGATTACCTTAGAGATGCACAAGAAAGGTGCAGCAGTTGGTTATGTAAGCGTAGCTGCAAGCCATACGATTGCTCCAGCATCTTTTAGCTTGTTATGGAATCAGAGACTTAGATGGTTCACCGGTTGGCTCCATAACACTCTAGGTATACATAGAGATTTGCTTTCAAAAAAATCTTGGTTAACTTTACTCTTATGGCATTGTTACATTTTTGAGTACGCCGGTGCTTTCATTGATTTAGCTGCTCTGTTTGCGTTTCCATTTCTTTTCTGGTTTGCCCCCGATCGCATCCTTTTTGTCCTTAACTTGCTAGTGTTTGTGCCCTACGGCTTCCTTGTCGGCGTCATAAGTCAAGTAATTGCTCTGAACTACGCTTATGGTCGATCTAACTATAGGGACCTGCTTTTCTATACGCCGTTTTATCCGTTTTTACGGCTGATTAACATACTTGCCCGGTCAAGGAGCACGCTCAACTATGTGATGGGCAATAATGGGAAATGGCACACCTAATATAGCGTTGAATTCAAGGCAACTTTTGATCATTCTCACAAAAATCGTTTTTAAGCCGAGTGACATCTGAATGATGAGGAATACAAGTGCAGATCAAAGCAGTACTTTTCGACTTGTTTGATACTCTAATCCTGATCGAAAACGGTGAAGCTTTCTATGAACCTTCACTTCTGAAGCTGCACGAGTTCTTGGTTAAAATGGGCATCGACACTTCGTTTGAGGATTTCAAGCGCGCTTACTTCGACGCTCGAGACAGCCTTTATGAAGATACCGTTAAAAATTTGGAAGAACCTCACTTTAATGTCCGTGTTTCAAAAGCACTACAGAATCTAGGCTACGTCTTTAACGTCTCGGACGCAGTCGTATGTGGAGCTACATGTGCCTTTTGTGAAGAGTTTATGCATTATGTGCGCTTGGACAAGGATGCCTTGGAGGTTTTACGGAAATTGCGTGGGAAATACAAGTTAGGGATTGTCTCAAATTTTGCCCTTCCCGAATGCGCTTGGAAATTGTTAGATAAATTTGGCTTAAGAGGATTTTTTGATATTGTTGTGATCTCGGGGGCTGTAAACAAGCGGAAACCCAGTCCTAAGATCTTTGAAAAGGCCTTAGAGAGCATAGGCGTTGATGCTTCTGAAACTGTTTTTGTTGGCGACACTTTGGATGTCGATGTCATAGGGGCTAAAAAGGTAGGAATGAAAACTATACTTGTAGAAAGAAAATCTGCAAGAAGGATTGGAAGCATCTGCCCAGACAAGGTTATTGAAAGTTTAAAGGAGCTTGTGGCTATACTTGAGAATTAGCGCGCGCTTTGCCAACAAAGATGAAGCAATCAAAGAACTTTGAGAAACTAGCACAAACATTCGGAGAGAAAGGAATCCAAGAAACAAAAGCCCGTCCCAACACCCCCCAAAGAACGCGACCCAACGCTGGAAATTGTATGTTGGATGCATATCATCTAGGGAAGATGAGGTGTGAGCGAGCGAGCGCCCCATTTGTTTCTTTCGTTGTTATTACGGTTGCTTTATAAGTTTCGACTGCTGCCGTGAATGATACAAGCCTAGCGCGCGCTAAAGAAAAGCATATGTTGTCGCAATCATACGTTAGAATGGGTTGCTTACATGAAGAAGGTCAAGCGCACTAGTGCGAAATTATTGGAGGTCAAATATTGAAAGATAAAGGAGAAGAACCTCTTTGTGGCGGATGTGGAAGATACATTGATGATTGCAACTGTGCATGCCCTTATTGCGGCGAAATCGGAGCCTGCGACTGCTGTATAGGACTAGACAAAGCGACAGGAGGATGAAACTGCCTCTCTTCGTTTCATCATATTAGGTTGGTGGCAAAAAGAATGACTGTTGAAGATTTCAATTGGATGGCAGGGGGGCCACAGGGAAGTGGAGTGGATTCTGCAGCAAACATCTTTGGAAGGGCGTGTGGCCTAGGAGGATTATATGTTTTTGGAAGGAGAGAGTACCATTCCAATATTAAGGGACTGCACAGTTACTTCCACCTGCGCATATCCCAGCATGAAGTTCTAGCTAATGTGAATGAAGTAGATTTGTTGGCTGCTTTCGACGCCGAGACAGTAGTGAGGCACATAACAGAAGTAGCTTCCAGAGGCGGAATCATAGTAGATAAAGATCAGATCGACACAAAAGTTCTAGGCATACCAACCTTGCCCTATGAATTCAAGAGTGAACTGCGCAGGTTCATGGAGCAGAATAAGCTAGCAGATAACTTGAACGATTTTCTCGACTATGCTCAAAAATCAGGAATCCAACATTTTCCAATACCCTACATGGAATTATTAAAGAACGTTGGAGAAAAATTGGGAATAGAACAGCTGAGTAAAATTACCAGAATGCTAAACGTCTTGACTATTGGCGTTTCATTCGCTCTGTTAGATTATGACAAAGACCTTGTGGAGAAAGCAACCAAGTCAGTCTTCTCAGAAAAGCCGAAAGTTGCTGAAATGAACATCATCGCCCTCGAAGAAGCTTACAATTACGCAAAAGAAACTTTCAAAAATACGTTCCATCACAAGCTTGAGAATATTGGTGTGAAAGAACCAAGAATCTTCCTTTCAGGAAATCAAGCAGTAGCTATTGGCAAGGTCTTAGGTGGATGTCGAATTCAAACATACTATCCCATCACCCCTGCAGCCGACGAGAGCGAGTATCTTGAGGCAAACGAAATTCTCAAAACTAGAAATGAAGAAGCGGCGATAGTTGTCATTCAAACTGAGGATGAAATCGCAGCTATAAACTCGGCTTCAGGCGCCGCGCTCGCCGGCGCAAGGGCAGCAACTTCTACATCTGGACCAGGTTTTTCCCTCATGGTTGAGGGTTTAAGCTGGGCTGGAAACTGTGAAGTGCCCCTGGTGATTACGTACTATCAGCGTGGTGCTCCATCCACCGGGTTGCCAACACGGCATGGACAAGCAGATTTAAGATTTGCCGTGCATGCTGGCCACGGAGAATTTCCTCGCATAGTGCTTGCATCCGGCGACATCAGAGAGTGCTTTTATGACGCTGCGAGAGCGTTCAATTATGCAGAGAGATACCAAATGCCAGTTATTCACCTCATCGACAAAGCCTTGGCAAACTGTTCTCAAACCTACCCAATCTTCGAAGTTGGCCAGTTCAAGATTGAACGCGGTAGCATTCTAGATGAAGCTCAGCTTCAGGAGAAGGAGTATAAACGGTTCCTTTTAACACAGACGGGTGTTTCACCCAGAGTCTTCTTAGGGACCAAGAATGGGGTTCACTGGTATACAGGTGATGAACACAACGAGTTCGGCCACATCAGTGAAGAACCTGAAAATAGAAACAAAATGGTGGAAAAGAGAATGAAGAAACTTGAGCTGGCTGAAGAAGAGATTCCGGTCGAAGAGAAAGTCAACTTCTTCGGAGAAAAAGCCTCTGAAAACTTGGTCGTGAGCTGGGGTTCTCCGAAAGGGGCAATTATAGAGGCCCTAAACGCCCTAAATGGAGAAGGATTCAGTTTAGGCTTCATACAGGTTCGAATGTTACATCCTCTCCCGAGAGAGTATCTCGCCAACACCCTCAAAAATGCAGAGAGAAGAATCATCGTTGAAAGCAATTACTTGGGACAACTTGGCGGAATGATAAAACAGGACACTGGAGTTTCAATGAACTTCAGCATTCTAAAGTATAATGGTCGACCGATGACTACCACGGAAGTGTACAATTCTATTCAGAATGTATTGAGGGGGCAAGCCTCTGAAAGGCAGGTGCTAACGTATGGTTCTTAAATGGTCAGATTTTAAAACTGACGTCTTTGCAGACTGGTGTCCAGGCTGTGGAGACTTCGGCATAATGGTGGCGCTGCAAATGGCATTTTCGGATCTGGGATTAGAACCTCATCAGATTGTGGTGGTTTCTGGTATAGGCTGTTCCGGCAAAGAGGCACACAATGTTAAAGCATATGGCGTTCATACACTTCACGGGAGAACGTTACCCTTCGCAATGGGGATCAAAGTGGCTAACCCCGAACTAGAGGTTATCGCCATCGGAGGAGATGGGGATGGCCTTGGAATCGGCGCCGGCCATTTTGTAAACGCTGGAAGACGAAACTTGGACTTTACGTACATAATACACAACAATGCAGTATATGGATTGACAAAAGGTCAAGCGTCTCCAACCCTGCGGCTCGGCTTGAAAACGAAGTCCCTTCCAAAGCCAAACATCAACGAGGCGGTGAATCCCATCGCGTTGGCGCTTGCAGCTGGTTATACTTTTGTTGCGCGATCATATGCTTACGACGTGACACATCTTAAGGAAGTGATCAAACATGCAGTTCGACATGAAGGCACCGCGTTTATAGACTGTTTACAGCCATGCCCTACATACAACGACATAAACACTAAAGCTTGGTTTGCAGGAGAAGACAGAACAGATCCTGATACTGGAAAACCTCGATCCAGACTCTACAAGCTTGAGGAAATCGGCTACGATCCTCTAGTTCGAAATTGGAAGGACGATTTCAACAGAAAGGTGCAGGCGATGGAGAAAGCGCAAGAATGGGGCGACAGAATACCCATTGGCATTTTCTACAAGAATGAGCTTGAACCAACCCTCTCTGAGCGCCTATCGCAAAGGATACCTTTCTACTTAGCTAATCCTCCGGCAAAGCAGGAAATCTGTGACGAAAACGGCAATTCCATAGCGGATTTAACGCAGTTCTTCGACGATCTGAAGACAAGTTAAAAAAACTAGCAGTTAGCGCGCACGCTATAAAACAAAAGATATCCTTCACGTCAAACATTTGCTTGGCCATAAAAGCATTCAAAACACTCTGATCTACATCAGGATAGGCCAAGCGTTGAAGAAGCCTGCAGACTAATCGAGGGTGGTTTCGAATTCGTCAACACGGTGAATGGCGTATGTATCTACAGGAAACGAAAGTAGGGCATAAAGATGAAAATATTAGGCCGAAAAGAAACATTTATATCGACTAAAGTGCCTTCTGATTCATTTTGGCGAATAAGACTTAGCCCCCGCAGTTTACGGCGGCGGCTCAACCCCAACGATAAAGGCGTAAAGACGCCCTAGGATGAAGATGGTTGGCCTCCAATTGCGGGGACAAATATGTGGACCTGATAAGTCAAGCTAATGTTAGGTCTGAATTGGGCCTTGACGATAGTGGTTTAGTTTCCCTCCAAATCCAGTTGGCTTTGCGGTTGTACAGCAAAAATGATCATCTGGCTCAGATCAACTGGGAGCCGTTAACTCCGGTTGATCCTGCCGGACCCTACTGCTATCGGGGTGGGACTAAGACATGCTAGTCG
>CAZDZM010000028.1:0-16787 GCA_964509945.1 uncultured Candidatus Bathyarchaeia archaeon | reverse complement strand
TGAAACTGTCCAGAGCACAGAGGAGACGCCCCCAAGCGAAACTAGAACCGAAAATGTAGAAAAACAAGAAAGCTAAAAAACAACAGAACCTTCCTTTTTCTTTTTAGCAGGTTTCAAGAGAACAGTTCTTAACTACGATGAGTATTTGTTTTTCTCAATTTGAAAGAAGGGTTCACAAATGTCTGAAAGAGTGGTAATGACTTATCATGAAAAGTTTAAACAATACGATTTGGGTGAAGGACACCCGTTTAGAGGAGATAGGTTTGTGAACTCGATGAAGCTCTTCAGAGAACAGAACTTGTTCAGTTATCCTGAACTCGTTCTCATCGAACCCGAACAAGCGACTAAAGAAGATTTGCTGCGAGTCCATTCTGAAAATTATGTCAATCTCATTTTTCAATTGGCAAAAGAGAATAGATCATATGACATGGAAACGCCTGTTTCTCCGAGTATCCTCGAAGCAGCGCTTCTTATTGAAGGTGGCGCAATTCAATGTGCAAAAGCTGTTTATGAGGGAAAAGCCAAACGAGCGATTTCTTTAGGTGGAGGCCACCATCACGCCGGAAGAAACTACGGCGGCGGATTTTGCTTGTTTAATGACGTAGCCATTTCGGCCGAATTTCTAAGGGCGAAAAATGGCGTCAAACGTGTTTTAATATTGGATTATGACGTTCACAGCGGAAATGGCACGAGCGACATATATTATCAAGATCCAAATGTCCTGTATATTTCTCTGCATCAGGATCCAAGTACTATTTATCCGGGAACGGGGTTTGTTTGGCAAATTGGCGAAGGAAAAGGAGAAGGTTACAACGTCAACGTGCCCCTTCCGCCAAGAACGGGTGACAGCACATATCTTTACGCTTTGAACGAGATTTTTCTTCCCTTAGCTGAGGAGTTTGAACCCGAAATCATTATTTGTAATGGTGGAAGCGATTCGCATTTTGCAGACATGCTCGGAAATTTGAATCTAACTGTCAGAGGGTTTTTTGGCATCTCCCGTCTTATTAGGGACACTGCTGATAATGTCTGTGGTGGCAGATTTGTTTTGATACCTGGAAGTGGATACAACCCGAAGGTTTTGCCGCTTTGTTGGTATGCACTTATTGCAGGCGCGATCGGCTTGAAAGACATCAAGGTCGAAGATCCTTACGCTCCACCAAATGAACCACCGCAATGTCGCAAGACGGTTGAGAAAACAATTGACGAGTTGAAGAAGTTACTGAGAAAACACTGGTCGTGTTTCGGTGGATGATGATTCCGCAGCTCGAATTGCCTAGAAAATGGATTCGCAATCTTTGCTGAATTGTTTGGTACACGCTTTTGCGCTGCACTGTCTTAGATTTTAATATTTGATGCATCACTTTAGATTATTTAACACAATGGTAGACGGACTTTGAATGGATGATATTGAGAAAATTCGTGAACAGTTTCCGATAGCGCGCGCATCAGTATTCAGCGACAAATCGCACTTCGTTATATGAAGGAACTTCTCTGCCCTCACCCTTTTCTGGCAAAATCTCAATAGTTGCAACCTTGCATGTTCCGGTGATATCTTCCTGGCCATGTATAATTATTTCTGCAACCTCTTCCGACCCTGCGTAAATTGTCATTTTCTTAATTTCTGCATTCAATGGCATACGTTTATCTGCCTTTTCTCTTCTGACTTCAGTTATTACCGCCATAATCAAATCTCCACGTCTCTCTACTTCATCGTTTACAAGTTCTTCTTCAAGCTCTGGCCAAGGAGACAATTGTAGGCTCTTGTAACCTTCATCCCCCTCGTACATAGTTTGGTAAATTTCTTCTGCTACATGAGGTGTAATTGGCCCCAGAAGCTGCAAAATCCTGTACAAGACCGTATAAAGCGTATGTTGAGCTGCCTTTCTTTTGTCTTCTCCATATATTTCCGTTCTGTACAGCCTGTCTTTTGCGGCTTCTATGTAACAGTCACAGAAAATGTGCCATGTGAAGTTGCGAATTTCTTCTACGGCGATGTTAAACTGGCACTTTTCTAAAGCTTCGGTTACAGTTTTTGTCAGTTTCTCAGCTTTGCTTAGAATCCACTTGTCCAAAGGTTGAAGGGTAAGCATTGCATTTTCGTTAGGTGTATAGTCTTTTAAGAGGTTACTCGCGAAGCTCGCAGCGTTCCATAGCTTAATTAGAAAACGTTTGCCATACTCCACGTCTGGCCATCGAAAGGGAATATCTGAACCCGTAGCTCCTCCTGCTGCAGCCCATTGTCTAGCTGCGTCTGTTCCATATTTGTCCAATACTTCTGGCGCTGCAACGTAGTTTTTGAGGGATTTGCTCATCTTTCTGCCATCTGAACCCAGAACCATGCCGTTGATTAAGCAACTCTTGTACGGTCTCTCATCAAACAAAGCCAAATGCCTAACCATTAGGTAATAAGCCCATGTCCTTATGATATCTATACCGGAAGGATGCACATCTGCAGGAAAGAGCCATCTCCAGTCTTCCCGATCTGGCCAACCGGCGTGCACTGCACAAGTTATAGAAGAGTCCATCCAAGTGTCAAAAACATCTGTCTCCGGAATGAAATCATGGCTACCACATTTTGGACATTTGTCCACTCTTGGTCCTTCAAGTTTTGGATCGATTGGGACCCATTCTGCTCTTGCCAGAACCATTTCATTGCAGTTTTTACAGTACCAGACCGGTATTGGTGTTGCAAAGATGCGCTGGCGGCTTATCACCCAGTCCCAGTCTAGGGAACGGGCCCAATCTATTAGACGAGTTTTCATGTAATCTGGATACCAAACTACTTTTTGAGCTGCCTTTTCAACTTTATCTGTTAGAATACGAGTTTTCATAAACCATTGCTTACGTTCAAGAATTTCAACGGGAGCCATACATCTGTCACACACACCTATTTCTTGAGTAAGCTTTTCAGTCTTCACTAATAATCCATCAGCTTTCAGGTCGCTAACTATGGCTGCCTTGGCCTCGCCTATTGTTAGCCCAGCATACTTACGCCCATTTTCATTTATTTTTCCATTTTCAGTTAGAAGCATTATAACAGGAAGCTTGTGTTTGATAACTGTCTTTACATCTTCCTTGTCGCCGTAGGTGCATATCATAACAATGCCTGTACCGAATGAGGGCAACACGTTTTCATCAGGAATTATCTCAACTGACCGATTAACAACCGGCACAACTATTTTCCGGCCTATGTACTTGTTGAACCTCGTGTCGGTTGGGTTTATTGCAACGGCAACACATGCAGGTATAAATTCAGGGCGTGTTGTGGCAATTAGCAAATGCTCAATGCTGTTTTCTAATGGAAACTTGATATAGTGAAGCGTACCCTCTCGTTCCTCGTAGTCCACTTCAGCGTCTGCGATAGCTGTTTCACAGCGAGGACACCAATTCACCGGATGCGTGCCCTGATACATGAAGCCCTTTTTGTACAAGATTATGAAGCTCAACTGGGTGCGCCTCCAATAGTCAGGATCCATTGTGCGATATTCTGTTGTCCAATCTACGCTACAGCCTAACCTTATTACGCCTTCTTTCATCATGGCAATATAATTTTCAACTAACTGCTCACACAATCTTCGAAACTTATCTGGAGGCACTTCTCTCTTTCGAATGTTGAATTCTTTTTCCACTTGTACTTCCACGCTTAACCCGTGGCAGTCCCACCCTTGAGGAAAATAAACATTGTAGCCTCGCATGCGCTTGTAACGAGCCACAATGTCGAAGTATGTCCAGTTCAACACGTTGCCCATGTGGAATTCCCCCGAAGGATAGGGCGGTGGAGTGTCGACACTGAAGGTAGGGCGCGTCTTGTCCTTCCAGTTGAAGCGGTAAACACCCATCTCTTCCCATTTCTTCTGCCATTTCTTTTCAATCTTGATAATGTCAAACTCTTTAGGCAGAGTTTTCACGGTGAAACATCCTTGTATTTCTGACTTTAGGAAAGAATAAATATACAACTAGATAACAATTACCCTAGCAAGTTTGGGGGAGCTGGGATCCTAACTCGGCTGAGAGGACGGCTGAGAGGCCGTCGACCCCTAGAACCTGATCCAGACAATGCTGGCGGAGGGAAAAACCATGAAAATAGAGAATAACGATTCTAAAGCCGAAAATCTAATGCTCTGAATATTTTGGAGGCAAATTTAAATGGTTAAACTACCACCTGAATGGGGAACAGAACCTGTACCAACCGATAAGAGAATCTTGGGATCCACTGATTACTTTTTCCTATGGTTCAGTCTAGCCGTAGGCTTACTTGTACTTCAAGCTGGCAGTTTGCTCGTCCCAGGCTTATCTGCAGTCGGGGCAATAGCTGTAGCCGTTTTAGGTTCATTCATAGGCTCTCTAATGCTGGGGTTGGCTGGTGGCCTTGGAAGCAGGTATGGCATACCCACTATGGTCAGTTTAAGAGCCGTTCTCGGGTTGAAAGGATCCTACATACCAACAATTCTCAACGTGCTTCAACTAATCGGATGGTCCTCATTCGAAATATTGATAATGGCAAATTCCGCCTTACTCATTACTGGCCCATTTCTGGGCTCATACACCTTCTACTTTTGGACCCTAGTTTTTGCATTCTGGTGCATGCTACTTAGCATCGGAGGCCCTCTAATAGTGATAAGGCAATGGCTTGAGAAGTTTGCAATATGGCTTACATATGGCACAACTATCTTCATCACATACACAGTTCTCTCCAACTTTCCAAACCTCTTTTCGTTTCAAGGAGATGGCTCTCTACCACTAGCGTTAGCATTAGATCTTGTTATAGCGATGCCAATATCATGGTGGCCCTTGATCTCCGACTACAATAGGTTTTCAAAAACCGAGAAAGGGTCCTTCTTAGGAACGATAACAGGTTACACCTTCGCTAACTCGTGGTTTTACGCCTTAGGCGCTTTGCTTGTTTTGGTCTATGCTGGTCAGACCATCATATCTGCAATAGTTTCCATCACATTTGGCGGTTTAGCCTTAGCCATACTATTGGTTGATGAAACTGATAATGGATTCGCTGACATATATTCAGGAGCGGTTTCTTCGCAGAATATTCTGCCAAAAATTAAACAATGGAAACTTGTTTTAATTATTACTGCAATAAGCGCTATCCTGGCGGCTTCGATACCTCAAGACTGGCAACTGGCATATGAAAGCTTCCTCATCTATATAGGAGCAATTTTTGTCCCATTATTAGGCGTGCTTGCCGTAGACTTTTACATTATCAAGAAAAAACAATATAGCCTAGGAGAATTCTATTCCTCTGCAAGGAGCTTTAGAATTAAACCTCTATTCTCTTGGGTTGTCGGTATTCTAGTGTATTTTGTATTTTACAATTACACTAGCTTGGGTTCAAGTATACCCTCATTTATAGTTTCAGCTTTTACGCTCTATATGCTCGAAAGGGTGATCTAGAATGTTCAAAATAGAAGAAAATGTTCCCGTGGCGATAACAATAGCTGGAAGCGATTCCGGGGGAGGAGCCGGAATCCAAGCCGATCTTAAGACCTTTGCAGCATTGGGTGTCCATGGAACAACATCAGTAACGGCCATCACGGCCCAGAACACCTGTGCAGTTGTTTCAGTTGAGGATTTAAAACCCGAAATTGTTCGACAGCAAATAAGGGCAGTGGCTGAGGACATAGGCATTGACGCTGGAAAAACTGGGATGCTCCATACGGAGAACATAATAAAAGTAGTTTCCGCCGAAGTCTCAAAGCACAAATTTCCCCTGGTTGTTGATCCAGTTATGGTCGCTAAGTCTGGATCGCTACTGTTGAGGCCAGAAGCTGTGGTCGCCTTAAAAAACTATCTTTTGCCAAAAGCCACCGTCATAACGCCTAACAGATTTGAAGCTGAAAAGTTGGCTAATATGCAGATTAAAAATTTGAAGGAGGCAAAGATTGCAGCTAGAAAAATTTCCGAGATGGGACCCAAAGCCATTGTTATCAAGGGCGGGCATCTTGAAGAGAAAGACGCGGTTGATATTCTTTATTATGAAGGCAAATTCAAAGTCTTTAGATCCCCAAGGCTTAACGTTAAGACTACACACGGGACTGGTTGCAGTTTTTCAGCAGCCGTAGCCGCTGGACTCGCTAAAAAAATGCCAATACCTAAGGCTGTTGAAAAGGCCAAGGAAATTGTGACACTAGCCATAAAGTTTGGATTGAAGGTTGGAAGAGGTTACGGTCCAGTTAATCCCATGGCTCACCTTTACCGTGAATCTTCGCGCTACAATGTTTTGGTTAATCTAGAAATGGCAAAGGCTCTGATAGAAGCATCCCCTAAAATTGCAATGCTCATTCCGGAAGTTGGCATGAACATAGCAATGGCAATCTCGTATGCTGATAGCGTTGATGATGTAGCCGCAATAGAAGGCAGAATCGTGAAAACTCCTGACGGTGCTAAGGCTGTTGGAACGGCTAGATTCGGATGCTCTTTACACTTAGCAAAGTACATACTCGAAATAAGCAAGCATGACAAAAGAAAGACAACTGCAATTAACATGAAGTTTTCCGACGAGGTTCTTAAAATTTTGGAACGGCAACATATGACAATTTCTTTTTACGATAGGAAAGAGGAGCCTGAAGAGATTAAAATGGTTGAGGGAATGACCATTCCTTGGGGAGTAAGGGAAGCCATTAAAAGGGTTGGAAAGGCTCCTGATGTTATCTACCATAAGGGAGACATTGGAAAAGAGCCTATGATAGTGATCTTAGGCGAACAAGCCTATGATTTAGCTAAATTTGTTGTTCAACTTGCAGAAGAGATGAAAAGAAAATGAAAATGGCTGGAGCTGCAAACATTAAGAAACTAGCCTTAGTCATCGTTTTCTCCGCCTTAGGGGTGGCCATATCACCGTTCACTTGGTTTGTGGTTTTCGGAACAAAGGCTAACCCTACGCAACACATGATTAATGCAATTCTGGGCGTGCTTGTGGGTCCATTTTGGGCAGCAATAGCAGCAATTTTCATTGGAGCAATAAGAAACATGCTGGGCATGGGAACCTTGTACGCTTTCCCAGGCGGAATACCAGGCGGCATAGTTGTTGGCACAGCTTACTTGGTACTTAAGCGCCTCCGAAGAAGTGAGAAAACGCGCTTGATATCAGCGCTAACGGAGTCCATAGGCACTTTGTTAATAGGCGTTCCGCTTGCACTTTTTCTGATGGCCCCATGGATAGGAACTAAAAGCATCTTAGACCTGACAGCAAACCAAGGACCTTTTCTCGCCTTCATAATTTTTGGAACTGGCTGGGCTTTAAGCTGTGTTCCAGGAAGCATTATAGGATTCATAATCTTGGCAATTCTAAAAAGGGTAGGAATAAGCAGGGAGACTCTTTTTGGCCAAATATAAGCGGAACATAAAACTGAAAGGTGGAGATGTTCTTGGAAAAAAGGTATTAGTATTAGGTGAAACTGGTTCTGGAAAAACCAAGTTATTAGCCGAGCTGCTTCAAGAATTGATGGTACTTATGAATCCTGAAGAAATGACGATTATTGATTTAGCACCACAGAGAGCCAGAGGCATCGGCGGAAAACTAACGGACTACATAAATTTAATTAGCAAAGTTAGATATCTTTCACCAGAAAGGGTTTACAAGCCTAGATTGACTGGGACTTCGCCTGAAGAAATATTACGATACGCAGAATCAAACAAAAAAATTATGGAACCATTGCTGAATAGGTTCATCCAGAAACCCACTGAAAACCTCGTTCTAAACGACGTTACTCTCTATCTTCATTGTGGAGAATTAGAAACTGTTTTAAAATGTGTGGGATTGGCTAAGACATTTCTAGCTACAGCATATTATGGCACAAAACTTGTTGATGATTTTGGAACTGGAATAAGCTCAAGAGAAAGACAGTTGACCAATAAATTAGCCAACGTTATGGATTTAGTTATCAAAATCGACTAGCCTAAGAGAATTTCGATTTCGCGTTCACTCTCTCCACACTATTTCTTCAGCTCAGAAAGAACAAATTCCACAATCTCGCCAGCAATATCAAATCGCGTAACTGATTGCAAACCTCTCCAGCCTGGCTGACTATTAACATCTACAACAAGGGGACCTTTTGGACTTTCTAGAATGTCTATCCCAGCAATTTTGCAGTTGACAAGTTTTGCCGACTTGACTGCTTTCTCCTCTAGGGTCTTGTCGAGTTCTGTGAAAACCGGGCGGGCGCCCTGACTATAATTGGTTTTCCAACCGTCGGCAACGCGTCGCATTGCTGCAATGACTCGATCGCCGACAACAAGGGCGCGAATATCAGAAGAGCCATGAGGCACGAATTCTTGAAGGTAGATTACCCCGTGGTAAAATGTCACAGCACTAAAAACTGTTGAGGCGATTTCCAGATCCGTAACGCGGGTTGAGCCCATGCCTCTGGAACCGAAGAGGGGTTTAACAACAATGTCTCCGCCCAGCTCAGTGAAGGCCTTTTTAGCTGCGTTAACGCTTTCCGTCACCGCCGTGCGTGGCACTTGTATTCCGTTTTCTTCTAAAATCGTCAAAATATCGTATTTATCGACGCAATGTTCAATAGCTTCCGGCGGATTTATGACATATAAGCCTAAACGCTGAAGCCTATAGAGCATATCCATCCTAAAAACCAGTTCCTCAAGTGAACCGCGGCCAATTGGACGAATTATTAACGCATCTAATTCTTCTTTTATGTTAATGGTATCGACATTTAAGTAGGGTTTATAGCCTACATGCGCGACTAAACGTGGAAAACTGAAGCACGCATGTGAAATATTGCGTTTGGCTAATGCTTCCCGTAACTGAGTTGAACTCCAAGAATTTCGATTTCGAGTTACAATTCCAATCCTCACGAACCAAACCATCCCCGTGCGCTCAATTGAACATAAAAAATGCTATTAAATTATGTTCTTAAAGTTTCCGTGATAAGACCGATGCTAAAATTTGTGAATGTACGGAAGTAGTTTTTCTGCATCTGCAAACTTTTGGGCAAGTTTCACTTTCAGATATGCGCCGTGATTGTTGAAGTAAGGCGACCCCTTGCGCGAGAACAAAGTCAAGACTTTGCCATTATGGTTGATTTTAAAACCTTCATAGCATGGCTCGTGACCTCTGATGAGAATTTTAACTTCGAGTTTTTCTAGAACTTTTGTGGTTATTTTTGCGCCGAACAATCTTCCTGCGCCTCTAGGCGACGGATATACTTTGGAAATAGCATCGTTAGGATCGCTCCAGAGCATGTCTTCCAAAAAATTCGGCTTTGAATTTTTAGAGTGAGCATAAGCTAAATCTTCAACAGAATTAGTTTCTGGCGGTAATCCTCCATGAATAATTAAATAGCGTTTTTCTACAATTACGGCGTTGTAAAGATGATTGAACAACGCGCGGATTTTTGCGTATGCCTCTGTCCATGTCTCCTCGAATCTGACTTGGAACTGATGTGGCAAATCGTGTGGAGAAACCATGAGGTTTTCTGGTCCTTCATGGTTTCCGCGCATAAGGACAATTTGCTTTGGGAAAAGCAGCTTGAGCTTTAAAACCGTGTAGTATACTTCCGTTGAGAATTCGCCTCTGTCGCCATAATCCCCGAGAAAAATTAGGATTGCGTTTTTGTTTTGGTTCATTTTTTGCAGGAAATCGCTGTCTTTCAAAATATCTATGAGGCTGTCAAGATCACCATGCAAGTCGCCGACGATAAGAGCTTCACCTAAAGGCTTGAGTTTGACAAGCCTTCCTAAAATGGTTAGATTTCCGATTTTACCATTTTCCTTCCGCAGTAGCTCTGTAGCTTCTTCAACGGTTTTGGTGAAACCTTTAGATTGGATTTCTAAGGCTTTTTTAACGATTTGCCGAAGGTTCGCCTGCAAATTCTAGGCCTCAACTATGCTATTTGAACCTTTTTGTCGACAAAACTTAGAATGTTTTTCTCTATCTCGCCTTTGTGATTTCGAATTTTCTCCAGCGTTTCATTGCATGCTTTGTCTATCGCTATCTTCTGTGATTCAATGTTGCTCCTTTGTATATCCAGTTTTTCTATCTGCTCATTAAGCCTTGAAAAACTACGCCTAGCTTCTTCCATCTCCATCGAAGTTGTAAGTTGCTTTCTCCTCGCTATTACGGCGGCACATTTTTGATGTAGATTCACCAACGAATCTGTGCTGAGTATATTGCCTAAAGCATGTTCTGCCTTTCGCGCTTTTTCTGGTTTCAACTTCAACTTTCCTTCAGCAATTAAGCGAGAGAGTTTTTGAAGAATCTGCGTTAACACCGGACAGCCAGTATCTTCCGTTGCCAGAGCCTCAAAAGGATTTGCCAAATACTCCCCAAGTTTTTTAACCTCGTCTTGAGTTAAACCGGCGCCTCCGCCATGCAGCGCCAGCGCTTGTGTTTTTATAAAGGGTTTTTGAAGATGCTGCAGACAATTTTTTACTTCTGTGCTCAAAGCGTTTATTTCCATGTCAATCTGGTATAACTTGTTCATCGCGCTTTCGCTTTTTAGATTAGCAACTTTTTGCCGCGCTGTAACAATTTCATTCTCAACTAAAGTCTTTTCGCTTTCTGTTTTTGCTCCTTGTTCTTTCAGTTCTGATGCCTGTTTTTCTAGAATTTGGAGTTTGTTGATGAGGTTGAATGTTTCTTCAAGAGTCTTGGTCTTAATGTACTCTTTCATTATAAAATCATTAAGCATCTTCAATGTTTCTCTTGATTTTTCGTAAACTGCCAGAAATTTTCTTCTGTCAAGTATAAAGAAGGGAGAAATTTTTGGAAACCAATTTCTAATGTCAACTTCCGTTACGAAGAAAGCCTTTTGAGTTTCTTGGGTAAACTGGCTTAGGCTGTCGTAGGAAATCTGGTCCGGAACTTTGACTTTCCCTATTCTGTCCAGAAATAAACGTGCAAGCTTGTTCAAGGCTCTAGCTCGTCCATAAGTTTTCATATTTCTTTTTTCAATCTCTTTTCCGCTGTTATCAAGAAGCATCTTGCTGGCATCTATTAGATTTTCAAGCGCATTGTTCATTTCATCGCGAAGTTTCTGAGCTTTTGTTTGAACTGGAATAAAAATTGTGCTCGTTTCGCTCTCAAGCCAGCCTTTTATGTCGCTTGAAGAGAACTTTAGAATTTCAGACAAGGCCTTTTCCCATTAGAAAATACGAACAAGACCTATTTATCTTTCAAGTTAAAGGCTGCTTGATACTTTTTCTTGAGTAGCTACTCTTAAATAATAACCTGAAGAACATAGACCAATGGAAGGAAAAGGATTCAGAGTTGAATGCGAAACAAACTGCGTTTGTCGCAATTATGAGTGCGTTAGGCACGCTTCTTTCTGGGATTTCATTAAACATTGCACCGCTATTAACGGCCGTATCCGGTCAAGGAGGAGCAGCCTTAGACCTATCTCATATTGCAACTTTCATAGCGGCTATCTTTGGAGGGCCTTATGTAGGCGCAATCGTTGGTTTCTTAAGCGGCATTTATGCTGGCTACTACTTTGGTTATGTTATGGGTTCCCTCGGGCTTCTTTCGCTTATAGGGATACCTGTCGGAAAGGCTTTGACAGGGCTGACAGCGGGCTTTTTACATAAAAAATTAAGGGTAACCGATAGCTCACGACCTTCGGCCTTGACTGTTCCCGTAGTAATTTTCTCGTACATTCCTGAATCAATTTACACTGTTTTCTATTTTTTGTATGTGGTTCTCTATGTCTACGGCCAGGCAATGAGCTTCATGATACCTATAGTTATTCCAAAAGCGTGGATAGAAATAGCCATAATGAGCCTTCTCATGGGTGCCCTAGTAGGAAACAACGGCTTCAGAGAGTTCGTCTTAAGACTATTGCAGACGCCAAAAATGGAAAGTCGCTTGGCAAGGAAAAATGATATCAGTTAACGTAAACTTTCACATGTCAGAAGATTTTTAAGTCGAACGATTCCTTCAATGCCTCACTGTTTATTTCTCCACTTTTGAGTGTGGCGCCAGTTTTTATGTTGTTTATAATAATCACAGCAGGTGCGAAAAGATTCGGGTCGATTTTGTAGAAGTCGTAGTTTGCTTCTTTAAGGATTTCTATGAAGGGTTTACCGTAACTTTTGGAGGCTTTGGATGGAGCCTGCTCTACTATTTTTGCCAATTTCTCATCATTATCATATTTGACGGCGTAATAACTTGTTCCTCCGTAAAGTATGGCATCGTTTGTTCTCGCCATGGCCTTTGCAAACTTCGGATGTACGGGTGAAATGGGGGCATATCCACAAGCATATAGAATCAAGTTCGGGTCAAATCCTATTTTTCTAAGTTTATGAACACCAGTTTCAACTATTCTGCCTGAGACTTGCGTTGAGCCAGCGATGCTTCTGGTCGGCGTCAAAATTATTGCAAGATTTTCCGGAGAAACGGGGCAGTCCTTCATTAGACGTTCCATTATTGTTTCTGGAGGATGCCTATCCGTTTCCAAAACTAGAATAGCCTTGTCAAAATCATCCTTGTACGCGATTTCCGCATAGATTTCCTTAGGTTTCAAAGCTAGAGCTCGCGCTGGTCCAGACCCTATAGCAAAGTAGTCGCCTTCTTTTATTTGCCAACCTGCAAACTGTGAACCTAGAGTCGCAATGACCGGGTGATCTGTGCAAACACATATTGTGGGAAGTTCTACTTCTCCGTATTTTCCGCTGGTTATCTCTACTTTTCCGCATCCGCCCATGCAGATTTCGGTTACGATTTTTCCTGCTTGAAAACCGCCTTTTGCATTTATCCCAGCATCTACAAGCGTTATTCCAGAGCTGGTTCTTTCAATTTTCACTCCGTAAAAATCTGGGTGTTGACGAAATTTTTCCAACAGTTTCCATGCCAGACGGTTTACACTTAATTCACTCTTCATGGAAGTCTTTCCTTGATGCTAGTTTATATGAATTTTTCATAATAGCTTAAGTGGGGATTCTTCTCTTTGGCAACATAAAGTTTGCCTTTTCCGTCTTCGGCAAGGTCTCCTAAGAAAAGGTAAAAAGGAGTCTCAACAATTTCGCCTTCTTCAATTTTAGCCTTCTTCTTAATGCTCTCTATTGTAAAAGTTGGCAGGACAGATTCCAAAACGCCTCCAACGACTGTAGTGCCCCCGGTTATGCATGCACCAGTTCTTCCCCCACAGTCTTTTTGAACGTAGATTATCCCGTTTCGCATCCGAAATCCCGTGAATTGGCCAGCACTTCCATAAATCTTGATTACACCCTTTCGCATATGGGCCCCGGCTTCATTTCCAACGTTTCCATATACGGTTATTTTTCCTCCATGCATGCCTTCGCTGCTTCCGCGGTATGGAGCGCCCAGATAGTCGCCTACATTTCCATGAATTTCGATCGTTCCGCTTTTCATCATTGAACCAGCCCAACCGTCGACATTCCCGTGTACTGTTATTTGGCCGTTTTTCATTTCCTCGCCTAAGTGCATGCCAACGTTCCCGTAAATAGTTATTTCTCCGCTTTCCATACCGGCCCCTATCCTTCGAACCTTGCCTAAATCGCCATGAATGACTATAGCTGTTGTTTCAGATTTATTTTTCATTTTTGTATCTTCAATTTTAAAAAGTTCGCCGAGTTTTTTTGGTTTATTTCCTTCCCAGAGCTTTAGGTCAGCAATTTTGTCGCATGTTTTGCCTTCAAAAACGCTTGGATTTATGCGCTCTGCAATTATTGGAAGTTTAAATTCCTTCTTGGGGCGTAAGTTTATCATTACACATCAGCCTTCACAGCTATTGGACGCGAAACCTCAATGTAATGCTCTGTTACTGGATAGTTTTCGTATTCAACCGTCCAGTACTCACTGAATCTTCGCTTCATCTCTTCAGTTACTTTAACGGGTTCAGAGGTTTGCACATCAAGCCACAAGGTGGCGCCTTTAACATGCCTTAAAATTTCGCCTTGTTTGACAACCACTTCTCCATCTTTAACAGTGCAGGCAGCACGCTTGAACGCTCTTCTCACAGTCTTATATTTTCTCGATGGATCTGTTGTCTCTGGGTTAATGCTGTATATGGATACATCCGCATCTGCTCCTATACCTAAATGTCCCTTATTTTTAAGCCCCAAGGCTTTTGCTTGTCCAGCCCTCGTCATTGTCGCAATTTCGTAAAAGTCCAATTCACGATCTATTGATGTGAGAAGACTTCTGCTCCTTGCTCTTGGGTTAATCTTTTTTAGGGTTCTTTCTCGGGCTTTTCTACTCATAAGCCAAGCAACTATCTTTGGATAAGCGATAAATGGCCCAGCGTTTGGATGATCTGTTGATACATAAATTTTCCACGGATTCTTAATCAACAAGGCCAGTTCGAGGCCTATGGACCATTGGAGTGCGTGAACATAGCTTTTTCGGCGATAATGAAAGGGGACGATTCCGCCGCTTGTTTCGGTTTCTACATCATGATTAATCCATTTGTTTCCGCTAAGTTCGTAAAGTGTGAATTGAAAGGGGCCGTCAGCTGTCATCGTTGTTGTATCAGTGAAAATCACTTGACCCATATCCAAGGTTACATGCGAATGGTTGTTGACGTATTTTGCGATACTTTCTGCTCCAGACTCAAAGGTCCTCCAATCGTCACCCTTGAAAGCACAAAATTGACAGTGTGTTATGTGAATTGCTGGTCTGTTTTCCTCGGCCAGGTCCTCAACGCATTTCATCGTTTCTAGGGCAGTTACGTAATTTCCAGGCTTTCCCAGATTATTTGTGTGAACATGGATCGTGTGGGGTAAGTTTAGGAGTTTGTTCACCTTACATAGTCCTCGGATGATCTCGCGAGGAGTTATACAGAAATATGGAACTTGATCGTCTAAATTGATGACATTGTGCCCGAAGCCCCAAGCCTCTAATCCCCCCGGATTAACAAGTTTTATGGCGTATCCCTTCGTTGAAGCTATCATCCACGCCACGTATCTCGCGCATTCCTCAATTTTTCCCTCCCTCAAATACTCAAGAACAAACCACCAGTCCCCAAGAAGCGGATAACTGGCCTTATCGATCATCGGAATGTCGTTAAACTCCTCATGTGTATGTTTAGCTTCCAATGGAGCCATTGCAGGGTCCATTACTGTTGTATAACCCATTCTCGCATATCGATAACCAGTTGTAAAGGTAGATGGGATCGAGTACCCAACACCAGATCTAGTAACTGGTGTTTTTGGCTCAAAATCTTTAAAGTGATCTTCTGGCCTCAGAAGTCTTCCACTGTTAACCTTTGAGCCTGCAATGTGGGAGTGGATATCCACACCGCCTGGCATGACGATCATGCCGGACGCATCGATTACCTTAGCCTTATGCTCGTTGACCTCCTCAACGATTTTACCATTCTTGATAGCGATGTCTGTCTTTTCGCCTTTGACAGCATTAAGAGGGTCGTAAACGAAGCCGTTCTTTATCAGGAGCTGCACTTAAGACACCTCCGCCATTTCCTTCTTTTTCAGTTTTCTAACCTCCGATAGGATTCTTTTCAAGATTTCTTCGTCTGGAAGTATTTCATCCGGGGGGTCCACGACTTTTTTCAGGGGAAGGGGTACATGATCCATGCGGTAGGCTGTTCCGCTTGCTTCTATTCCAACGAAGGCTGAGGGAAATACAATGTCAGCCATTTGGGCTGTGACGTTCATATGAGGGTCTATGACTATCAGTGGATTCTTAACCAGGTGTTCAATGGCTTTTTGGGGGAAATTTGCAGCAGGATCAGAGGCTACTATCAAGGCTGCATCTGATTCCTTACGCAAAAGGATGTCGACAACTGATGTTTCTCCAGGATTGTATCGCGGATAACCAAGCGAAAAGTCAACGGCATAAGGGTAGCCGGTCTGCCACGTGGAAACGGTGTTTGCGCCTGTCACGTTAAAGTGGCCTCTCATCGGCATTATCACGAACTTTGTTCGCATGTTCAAATCGCGAACCAGAGAAATTGCTGCATCTACATTTCTGAGTTTGCCCATACTCATTGTGAGTCCAAGTCCAAAGAATATAACTCCAAAACTGCATCTGACCATTGCATCAACAATCTCTTCAAGATATTCCACAGGAACACCTGCAACCTCATCAACCTCAATTTCTTGGTCACGAACCAGAGCCCTAAAAATTTGGAGAAGCTCGTAATCCTTGTTTGGTTCGACTTGAATGAAGTAGTCGGCTATTTCGGCAGATCTCGTCTTTCTGGCGTCGATGACTATTAGTTTTCTCCCCTCTTCAGAAATTGTCGGGCAAGCCTTTTTCTCAGGATGGGAAAAAACTGAAGGCGTTTCTTTTGGGGATAGCCGCTTGAGGGCGCTCTCAATCTTTTTCTTTCCTGTGGACGCTTTAACTTTTTTTACGTATCCTTTCCATTCGCTTTCTTCGAATCTTCCCTCTGAAAATGCTGTGTAGCGTTCAATATGGCGCGGATGGGCGCTCCAAGGGTCACAACCCCAGTAGATAACAAGGTCTGCCCTGTGCCGAATCTGCCCGAGCGTGCATGAAGAAAGACCTACATCTTGGACACTTAAAAGCGACGGGCCATGGCAGACTACAGACGTATTATCAATTACCCCTCCAATCTCTTCTGCTAATTCGAGACCTATTCGTGTGGCTTCGCAGCTTGTTGAACTCCAACCATACAGTATAGGATAGTTGGCTTCCGCTAGAGTTTCAGCCGTTCTTCTTATGGCCTCTCCGAGAGAGACTTGAACAAGTTTTCCATTCTTCCTTATTAGCGGTTTCAAAAATCTATGTTCACCGCTGTAACCTAGAAATTTTGATTCACACAAGGCACAACCTTTTTTGACCTTAACGATTTTTCCGTCTTCAACTGTCA
>CAZDZM010000027.1:0-17064 GCA_964509945.1 uncultured Candidatus Bathyarchaeia archaeon | reverse complement strand
TTAGAGCGCCAGGCTCATAACCTGTTGGTCGGGTGTTCGAATCGCCCCGGGCCCACCATGCCTACGAATTATGTTTTTAATCTTTTGGCCAAAGTTGCAACTCTTTTTCCAAGTTCCATGCAATAGCCCAGTGCCCTTTTACGCGGAGACTCCACAGCCGCAGCGCCATAATGTTTATCGTCTGCCCGCCCCTGAATAATCATGCCATGCACGAGCATTGCCTGCAGGATAGATAGTAATGTTGTTTCCGCGCCAGTTGCGGTTCCGCCAGCACTTGTGAAGGCAGCGCCAACCTTTCCTGCAAGTTTTTTGTGAATTTTGACTGAAGCGTCAATTAACGCCTTAAGTTTGGCAGACATTTGACCATAATACGTTGGCGAACCCATTATAATCCCATCCGCCTTAAGCAAGTCGTCAAGCTTTACCTGGTCAACCTTCTTCAATTCCACTGCAACCCCACCTACCTCTCTAGCGCCTTTAGCAACAGCCAAAGCCATCTTCTCAGTGTTTCCAGTTTTAGAATCGTAAACAATCAAGATTTTTGTCATACCTTTTCCAGCGTAGTTCCTTAATATAGGGTTTGCTCCTAAGTTTAGAAAGAAGATGAAAATCAGAGCTCTCTATAGCGAAACGTTCTCCGAGTGCGCAGCGTTTTAACTGAATTCTTTTACGATCTCGTTGACGGTCATTATTTTGGCATTGTAGACATATTCCAGATATTTCAGTCCCTGTTCTTGGTCTTCTTCTGTGAAAGCTTCTACACCGTCTTTGGCTATTATTATTTTGTAACCTCTGAAGAAAGCATCAGCCGCAGTGTGTCTAACACACATATTGGTGTGTAAACCGCCCAAAATAACAATTCTTACACTTTCGCCTTTGTAAAGGCTCCTCAATAGTGGATCCAAGCCCGTTTCATAGAAGCCGCTATAGGTCCTTTTTTCTACAATGTAATCTTTCGGGGCGGGCTCAAGTTCAGGAATTACATCTGCACCTCTCGTACCTTTCAAAGCATGTTCTCCCCATTTTCTGACAACTTCTGTGTCCTCTGGGTAGTGAGCGTCGTTGCTGTAGATGACGGGTACGCTATGTTTGCGGGCAGCTTCGATGAGCGTCTTCAATTTTGGAATTATGGGCTCAGCTCTCTTACACTCCAAACTTCCGGTGACAAAATCGTTCAGCATGTCAATAATTATTACGGCTGCTTTATCCAAAAAGGGTCACCTTCAAAAATACAGATGCCAAAAACTCTATTTAATCTTTTTACTTTTCAGCCTCCAAACTATATGGCCAATGCGTGAGTTTCTCCGCCCCATGCTTCTGCACTAGAACACTATCTTCTATGCGGATACCTCCAAAACCCACAAGATAAATACCAGGCTCGTTTGTTACAATATTTCCAGTTACTAGTTTATCCTTGCTGATAGGACCCAGACTGGGCGGCTCATGAGTCTCCAAACCTATTCCGTGACCTAGGCTGTGGACAAAATATTCGCCGTATCCAGCTTCTTCTATAACGTTTCTCGCTATTGCATCCACATTCTTTGCCTTCGCCCTAGGTTTTATCTCTTGGAAAGCTTTCTCTTGGGCCAGTTTGACAATTTCGTAGAGTCTCTTTTGCTTTTCTGAAGGTTTTCCTGCTACCAACGTTCTCGTCATGTCAGAATGGTAAAACTGATACGCAGCCCCCACGTCGACAACCACCAAGTCGCCCCCTCGTATTTCTCTGTCAGTGCAGCCTCCATGAGGGAACGCAGAACGCGCACCTGAAGCCACAATGGTTTCGAAGGCCGTTCCACAAGAGCCTTTCCTCCGCATTGCATATTCTATTTCGGCGGCGACCTCATATTCTTTTACGCCTGCCTTTATAGATTCATAGGCTACTCTCATGCCTTCACTTGTTAATTCTCCCGCCCTACGCATGAGCCCACGTTCAGTTTCATCTTTTATTTTGCGAAGCCTCCAGACTAGGTTGCCTTGCAGCTTGAGTTTTGTTCCACCCCTTATTTCCCTTGCAAGGCTACGATGCTCTTCAAAGCTCAGAGTATCCGTGGCGAGTTTCTTGATTCCGCAAGCCTTAACTTGTTTTGCAGTCTTTGCCATCAAGTTTTCATCGTGCCTTACTAATTCAATTTTAAGACCCCTTCCTTCAGCCCTTGCCTGTTCGTAGTTGACACCATAAACGTAAACGTAGCTTTCGTCATCCCTTGTAGTTAACAGGCACGTTGCTCCAGGGAAACCGACAAGATAGAGCAAATTGGCCCAGTTGAAGATTAAAAATCCGTCAAATCCTTTTTCCTCAAAGGCTATTTGCTTTAGAGCTTTTACCCTTTTCAAGTTTTTCACCATATAGGAAGGACTCCTTAGTTAATTCTCGGCCTTAAAAATTTCGTTTACCCGCCGCTGACGATAGGCATCAAAGCCACATGATCGCCATTTCTGAGCTTAGTTTTAACCCCGTTCAACTGATTAAGCAAGTAGCCGTTCACTGTGATTACGTAGTTTGGCTTCAGGTCAGGGCCACCTGTTTGGTAAATTGCCTTCCTAAATGGTTCCCCATACCTTTCACAAAGCTTAAGCAATAGGTCGACAATTGAGGCCTCTTCATTGATTTCGACTTGTTCCTCTCGTGCACTGCCAAGGATGTTCTTAATGTGACCCAAGTATTCGACTTTTATCCTCAAAGGGAGGCACCTATACTGCTTTCGATGATAGTTTAAGATAAAAGGCGTTAATATCCGTTTCACTCAGTCCTAATCGGAGTCCCAAAAACTGCTAAATTAGGAAAAAGATGAGAAATCGAACATGAACTTTTTGCTTCTGAATCCATTAAATTAATATACGTTTTCGCATCTTAAGAAGTCAATTGAGTATGGAGGAAAAATGTTTGCACGGTTATGCTGGTCGAATTCTCTACATAGATGTAACAACGGGAAAAACGCATGTTGCGCCCTTGAATGAAGATTATGCCAAAAAATACATAGGTGGCATTGGCTTAGGCATTAGACTTTGGCTTGACAACTCTGAACCTGGAGTAGACCCCTTCAGTCCAGAAAATGCCTTAGTCCTAGTCGTAGGGCCCATAGCGGGCACGATGTGGCCGACAGCTGGAAATGGACACGCCTTTGTTGCCAAGTCACCGCAAAGTTATGGAGTTGGAGAAGCTAAAGCCCATGGCTCTTTTGGGACAGAGCTGAAGAGAGCTGGATACGACGCCGTAATTTTCAAGGGCAAAGCAGAGAGACCTGTTTATGTTTGGATCGACGATGATTCGGTTCAGCTTTTAGACGCTTCACACTTGATGGGTAAATCGCCAGCTGAAACTGAAGACACGGTAAGGGAAGAACTGGGAGACTATTACGTTCGAGTTGCAGCCATAGGCCCGGCCGGGGAGAAGCTTGTTCGAATGGCATGCATCATAAATGACAAGACGAGGGCAGCTGGAAGAACGGGGCTAGGTGCCGTCATGGGTTCAAAGAATATTAAGGCGATTGCTGTGCGTGGAACCCGTGACATTACTGTGGCAAAGCCCGATGAATTTATGGAGTTCGTCAAAGAGTTCCATGAAAGAATGAAAGGACCAGCCACACAAAAGTATAGGACGCTAGGCACTCCAGAGAACGTTCTAGTCCACAACTCTTTGGCTTGTATGCCTACAAGAAACTACAATAATTCCTCATTTGAAGGCGCAGAAAAAGTCAGTGGAGAAATCTTGAATGAAAGATTCGTTGCAAAAGTCATCGGCTGCAGTTCTTGTGCAATGAGATGTGAGCACATGTGTGTGGTGGGCGAAGGACCCTATAAGGGAACTATGACAAGGATGGAATATGAAACCCTGTGGGCCTTGGGACCATACTGTGGCATAGACCGCCTTGACGCCATAATAAAAGGAATGGAACTGTGCAACTATTACGGAATGGATGCCATCAGCGCAGGCGTGATTGTTGGCTTTGCAATGGACTGTTATGAAAACGGAATCTTAACAGAGAAGGACCTAGAGGGGATAGACGCTCGGTTCGGCAATCGCGAAGCGCTGATTCAGCTTATTGAGAAAATGGGCAAACGCCAAGGCATAGGCGATATACTCGCTGAAGGAGTTAAAGTTGCTGGGGAAAAAATAGGAAAAGAAGCGGAAAAACTGGCGCAGCACATTAAAGGAGTAGAAGTTACGGGCTACGATCTACGATGCCTCAAAACAGCGGCGTTAGGTTTTGCTGTCTCTTTCCGCGGTGCAGACCACAACAGGCACGGAGCTTACGCCTTTGACGTGAAAGGAAAAGTCAACCGCTTAAAGGCAGAGAAAGGCAGAGGAAAACTCGTAAAGGACATGGAAGACGTTTACACCTTAATAGACTCATTTGTCGTTTGCAAATTCTCGAGAGGCACATACTACAAGGAACTCGACGACATGGCTAAACTTTACACGCTGGTAACAGGATACGAAATGACGCCTGCAGAGTTGAAGAAAGCCGGCGAGAGAATAAACAATGTAGCAAGGCTTTTCAACATCAGAGAAGGCTTGAATAGGAAAGATGACACTCTGCCTTGGAAAGTTATGAATGTTCCAATAACTGATGAAGGGCCATCAAAAGGAGCTTACGTAACACAGGAAGAATTAGACCTGCTTTTGGATGATTACTATGAGGTTCGCGGATGGACAAAAGAAGGTGTTCCGACTAAGGAGAAACTCAAGGAACTGGACATGGACGATTTACTCAGCATCATCGAAGAAAGGGAGGCGTAAGAAATGGTAAAGATTCACGAGAGAAAATTTGTTTCAGCAGACCCAGACAAATGCGTAGGCTGCCAAGTCTGCGAATACATATGCTCACTAACCAACGATAAAGCGTTTAATCCGCTGAAATCACGGATACGCGTGGTTCGCGTGAATCAGCTGGCAAACCTAGCAGTCACATGTAGGCTCTGCGAAGACCCACCATGTGTTGCTGCATGCCCAAGAGACGCTCTTACGCAGTCCGAAGAAACAGGACTGATAACAGTGGACAAAGACAAATGCAATGGCTGCGGATGGTGCATCGAAGCATGCGACTACGGAGCGGTCATGTTACACCCAGAAAACAAAATCGTATATGTTTGCGATTTGTGCAAAGAGAAAGGTGAACCTCAATGCGTCAAGTGGTGCCCAGAAGAAGCTCTGGACCTAGTCACAAGCGACGTCCTAGCACAGAAAGCAAGAATAACAGCCGTAAAGAAATTATTCCAAGAAGCAATGAAGGAAATACCGAAAAGCTCCTAAAACCTTCCATTTTTTTATGTTTTTATTGCTGCCTTGAAACTTGCATTTCTTTGAAGCGCGCGCGCCGTGGGTAATGCTGGTTTGAACTTGTAAACGGTTAATTCGGTTTCATGCATTTATTTCCAAGAGAGGGTGCTAATCAAAGCGTTTGCTATTGTTTGAGACGAAGCCCTAACCTCAGGTGTCATTTCTTCTCCAAAATCGGTCTTTTTAGGTTCTATTAACAGTAGAGCAATTTTTGCTTTTGTCATTTTTTTGAGGTATTCGCAAAATATTTTTAATGGAAGCATGTGGGTTGAGAAGGCAGGGAAATCTGTTAATTGATCTGAATCTATGAGTCGCGGTTTTCCAGGTTCCAAACCTAATATTGCGGCATCTATCAACAGAACGTGCGAAGGATTAAACTCTATTATTGGTTGTATGAAGCTCTCTGGAACTGTTTCGCACTCGATCAAGAAGACTTTTTCTGAAACTCTTCCTTTCAAGTTTTGGACTATTTTGACCCCGACGAAGTCGTCCATACGTATTGGGTTTCCAATACCCGCTATTACAACTCTTTCGGCTCTTGAAAGCCATTTCTTTAATTCTTTCATTAGGTTCTGCTTTCGGCTGCTCAATTAGAAACCGCCGCAATAGGTAGGAATGAAAAAGTAAAAAACACTTAGCGTTGTACTGTTTTTATGAGTTTCTTTTCGCTGTTGTAGATTTCCACCGTTAACGGCATTTGTCCAACCGCGTAGTGTGTTGCGCATCCGAAACACGGGTCATAGGCCCTGAAAGCCATTTCTACCATGTTGAGCAAGCCTTGATCCACGTTGTCGCCGTGTATTAAGCCTTTAGCTGCATCGCGAATCGACATGCAAATCGCAGGATAGTTATTAGTCGTCGCAACGATCATGTTAACATCCTTAACAAGCGCGTCTTTATCCAATACATAGTGGTGGATCAATGTACCCCTAGCAGCCTCAACAACGCCCACGCCTTCGCTTGGCTCGCCCGGTTCGTTACGCACATTCTTACTCGTGATCTCAGGATCTTTGACAAGTTCCAAAGCTCTCTCAGTCGCGTAGAGCAGTTCAATCAATCGTGCCCAATGGAAAGCTAAGGTACTGTGGATTGGTTTCCCGCCTAAGGTTTCATACATTGACTCATATTCAGCCTGCGCAAGCGGAGTTGCCATGCCCTCAGCAGCATTTAACCTTCCAAGCGGACCAACACGGTACACTCCGCTGTCAAGTCCATAGACATGGCCTTTCCAGCCGACTTTCTTGAGGTAGGGAAACTTTGCATAGGTCCATCCCTCCACATGCTCAGCGATTTGGGTGAGATAGTCTTTAGGTTCAAACTTCAGGAATTCATGGCCATCAGGGTCAACAACCCTGATCTTGCCATCATAAAAGTTAACTTTATTGTTATCGTCAACCAAACCCATGTAATAAGTTCTCATCGTGTAAGCGTCGCTTTTGATCATGTCAACATACTTGCTGTTTCCCAAAACGATGTCGTGAAACAGTTTCAGCGTTAGCTTGGCAAACTCCAAGGATGAGACAGCCATCTTTTCAATTTCCTGCCTCCCTTCCTCACTGAGAGCCTTAGAGATTCCTCCCGGCAATCCGCACACTGGATGCGTGGCCTTGCCTCCGAGAATTTCCGTCATTTTTTGCCCATAGGCTCTGTGTTTAATAACTTCCTTGGCCACGTCCATGCCTGCTTTCTCAATGACTCCTAGAATGTTTCTTTTCTGCGGCGGCGCGTCTGGTCCAACTATGAAGTCTGGTCCACCTAGATAGTAGAAATGCAACGTATGGTCATAAATTACGTAGCCAGCATACATTAGTTCTCTGAGTTTCTTCGCCGTAGACGGCGGTTCGACGTTGAATGCGGCATCTAAGGCTTTCACTGCTGCAAAATGATGGGCCACAGGACAGACTCCGCAGATTCTGGTCGTCAAAATCGGCATAAGTTCAGCTCTTCTCCCGATACAGAATTTCTCGAAGCCTCTAAGCTCAGGAATCTTTAGATAAGCGTTTTTCACTTCTCCGGCTTCATCTAAGAAAATCGAGACGTTTCCATGGCCCTCAAGCCTAGTTATAGGATCTATAATTATTTCCTTCACTGCCTAATCACCTTCCTTTTGAGAATTGAAGCTGGTAAAGAGTACATGTAGAAAGTTCCAACCGGGTCTTTAATCTGACTGATCAACTTCTCAACATCTGCCTCTGTGTATTTCTCTTTCTCCTCGTCCAAGCCCAGTATGGAGGCTAAAGCGCTTATCATGGCTGCGCCTTGTTCAGGCGAGTTAGGGCACGGTCCACCGCAACCTGTGCAGGGCATGTCAACCGTCAAACATTGGGCCCCACATCCACTTCGCGTTGCGGGTCCCATGCAAATTATTCCTTGTTCGAGTAAGCACTTTTCAGGTTCTGGAATCTTTTCATGAACACGATATATTGTGGATATTTTTTTGTTCTCTTTCTTCCTCGGGCACTCATCGCATACCGATTTCAATGGTGCAAGAACCGTTCCTTTTGGTGGGAGTTCATTCTTCGCTATCGCTTCTACAGCGTTTACTATCAGTTTCACCGGTGGTGGGCAGCCGGGCAAGTAGTAATCCACGTCAACGGTTTGATCCAAAGTTCTAACAGTGTCGTAGAATTCTGGAAGTTTCAGAACACCTTCCTTCATTTCAGATGTAGTTTGTGGAACGACTCCTTGGTGATTTGCAACTGATTGGCTTTTCAAGTAGACTTTCTCAAAGATCTCTTTTCGGTTATGAAGATTCGCTAGGCCAGGTATGCACCCTTCCTGAGCACAAGAGCCGAAGGCCACAAGAACCTTGGACTTTTGTCTCAAGAGCTTAGCCATGTGCTCTTGTTCTTCGCTTCTTACTGAACCGTTGAAGAAGCAAACATCAATGTGACTGTCAGGCATATTTTCAACATCTCTATATTTAACATCCATGGCGACAGGCCAGAAAACAATGTCCGCCAATTGGATGACATCCAAGATTTTCTCATTAATGTCTAAAACGGCAATTTCGCATCCACCGCAGCTTGCAGCCCAATAAAAGGCGATTTTCAACTTGTCTTTATTCACTATTTTCCGCCTCAAATGACTTGTTTTATTATTTTGGAAGCGTCGACTCTAAGGTCATTAAAAGCAAGATCTTCAGGTTTCATGTCCATTGCCAAACCTAGCAGTTGGGGGTAATGCAAAACTGGAATGCCATAGGTCTCATTAAACATTTTCTCTATGCGCAGCTCATTTGTATCGTACATTATGTGGCAGAAGGGACAAATTGTTATCAAGGCTTGCGCTTCAACGGTTTTTATGTGGTCCAATTTATCCCGTGCAAGCTGTAATGCAACTTTGTCACTTACGCCTACGCTTGGTGCACCGCAACATTCAGTTTCATCCATATAATCTAGGCATGTAGCGCCTGTCGCTTCAATAAGAGTTTTGAGCGTCTTAGGGTCTTCAGGATCGTCGAATCCGATGTATTCTTTAGGCCTTAATATGTGGCAGCCATTATGTTCTGCAACCTTGAGCATTGTAAGGGGTTTGACAACAGCATTTTTTATCTTTTCTATACCCACGTCCTCAATAAGTACCTGCATTATATGTCTTGCTTCCGCTGTTCCCCTAAATTCCAATCCAGACTCTTTCAGATGACTGTTAATTTCTTCCCTTAACGCCTTATCTTCCTTTAGTATCTTGTTGACTTTCTTCAAGGTGCCAGCGCAACCTGGACACAAAGTCAGGATGTTTAAGCCCTGCTGCTCAGCTAAAGCTAGGTTCCTAGCTGCAAGTATAAGCATGATTTCGTGGCTGACTGGGTCCAATGGAAGACCGCAACAGTTGAATTCAGGCATTTCAACGAGCTCAACGCCTAGTTTTTGCAGAACTTTCCTTGAAGATATTTCGTAGGCTGAAACACGATAGGGAATTGCACATCCCAGAAAAAACAAATATCTCTTTGCATCCATCTTTACTCACCTTTCTTTTCAATTGCTTTTAGAAAAGCTACACCGTGGAGGGCTTTCTTTATGCTTGCGGAATTGCCCTTCGGAAGTGGTGGCAGTCCTAAGGTTTCTCTCTTCTTTATTCTTAGATCAGGTATCTTGTAGGCATAACCTGATTCGAGAATGCTTGCAACTTGCTCCTTGAAAACTTGCGGTATGAATCCCTTCTCAGCAGCCAGATTTCTCAGCACGCGTATGACGCTTGCCACTTCAACATCTTGTGGGCAGCGGTCTGTGCATGTGAAGCAGGCGGCACAGAGCCACAAGGTGTCACTGCTTAATACCCTTTCTTTAAGGCCAAGCTGGGCCATGCGAATTATCTGTCTTGGTCTATAGGTTTCGCTGAATTTTGCAACTGGGCAGTCTGACGTACATGTTCCACATTGAAAGCATCGCAGCAACTTTTCTCCGCCGTGCATCTTTGAAATTTCGTATTTGAAATTCGGATCCATTTCTGAAGCTTTTATTGGTTCTTTGACTTTCTCACTCATCATACATCAACCTCTTTCATTTTTAGTGGATTTGGTCCAAGTTTCTTTAATTCTTCTACCATATCACGCACTATGGAAGCAAACCTGTCACCCTCACTGGCTGAAACCCATTCCAGCCGCAATCTTTCAGGTTCGACCCCTAAATCCTGAAGAAGTCTCTTTAAGAGCGCTACTCTCCTTAGCGTTTTGAAGTTGCCACTAATGTAATGACAATCAGAAGGTAAGTGACAACCAGCCACAAGCACCCCATCCGCACCATCCTTGAAAGCTTCAAGAATAAAGACAGGGTCTATTCTGCCACTACACATTACACGTATTATCCTTATGTTTGGAGGATATTGTATTCGGCTTACTCCGGCCAAGTCGGCGCCTGCATAGGAACACCAATTGCACAGGAAACCGATTATTTTTGGCTCAAATCCATTTTTTTCGCTCATGCCTTTACCTCCAGCAGTGCAGCTTTGACTTGAGCAAGTATTTCGTCATTTGTAAAGTGCCCCATGGTGATGGCCTTGGTTGGACATGCCGTGCCGCAAACACCACAGCCCTTACATAACGCTTCAATCACCCGTGCAATGGGCTTTCCATCCTTTTCCTTCATTTCGATTGCACCGTAAGCACATAGATACTCACATATTTTGCATCCGCTACATAAATCTTCAGATACATTCGCTATAATTCCTTCCATCTCAAGCGTTCGTTTGGAGAGTATTGTTGTTGCCCTTGCTGCAGCTGCACACGCTTGAGCAATGCTCTCATCAATATACTTTGGTGAGTGAGCCATTCCACACAAGAACACGCCCTCTGTCGCAAAATCTACTGGCCTAAGCTTCATGTGAGCTTCCAAGAAGAAACCATCCTTGGTCAATGGCACCTTAAGCATTTCTGCTATATGTTTGTTGCCGGAATTCGGAATTGTCGCAGCACTTAGAACCAAAACATCAGGCTCAACTTCAACCTCTTCCGCTATCACAGGTTCCCAGAAGGTAACCTTGAGCTTGCTATCTTGGTTTACGACCCGTGGTTTTCTTTCCTCGTCATAATTAACGAATAGAACACCTTTTGTCGCAGCTTCACGATAATAGTCTTCTTTGAAACCGTACGCTCTCATATCCTTATACAAAATGTAAACTTCTGTTTCTGGACCTGCCTCTTTAATTTTCAATGCATTCTTTATGGCTTGTCCGCAGCATATTCTGGCACAATTTGGCCTTTCCTCATTTCTGGCACCGACGCATTGAATCATAATGACATTCTTTGCCTTGAATGCTTCATCAGCGATTTTTTCCTCAAGCTCATGTTGCGTTATGACTCTCGAGTCTTTGCCGTAAAGGTACTCTGTGGGCTTGTATTCAGCAGCTCCAGTGGCCACTATCACAATTCCATGCTCGATTTCTCTATTTTCACCATTATGTTGCCTTATTCTTGATTTAAAGTTACCAACAAAACCATAAACATCAACAACATCCGCATTCAAATAGACGTGGATTTTATCATTTTTCATAACAGCCTCAATCAGAGCTTCAAGCTTCACTTTTGGGTCATAATCTTCTCCAAGCAAATAGCGGATCGTACGCAGATGACCACCTAATTCTTTTTCTTTTTCGACGAGATGCGCCTCATAGCCTTGTTTTGCCAGTTCCAAGGCTGCAGTCATGCCAGAAACGCCTCCGCCGATGACCAAGCCGACTGGTGTAACATTTATTAGTGGCTTTTTCAAAGGCTTCAAAAGTTTGGCTTTTGCGACTATCGAGCGAACCAAGTCTTTCGCCTTTTCTGTTGCTTCCTTAGGCTCGTGCATGTGCACCCAGCTGCATTGGTCCCGAATGTTCGTCATTTCAAACAAGTACGGGTTTAATCCTGCTTCTTGTACGGTTTCTTTGAACAATGGCTCGTGGGTACGAGGAGTGCATGATGCTACAATAACTCGATTTAATTTGTTCTCAACAATTTTATCTCTAATGAGCTTCTGCGTGTCTTGAGAGCACGTGTAAAGATTTGCCTCTGCGTAGACCACGTTAGGCAAGGTTTTAGCGTATTCTACAACTTTAGGAACGTTCACCACTCCGCCAATGTTAATGCCACAGTGGCAGACGAAGACGCCAATGCGAGGCGCTTCTTGGCTAACGTCCCTTTCAGGCGGATACTCTTTTGTGGCAACCTGCGTTCCTCTTTCAGAGGCAATCACGCTCATTGCCTTTGCTGCCGCACCGCTTGCCTGCGCAACACTTTCAGGGATGTCCTTGGGAGAGGAGAATGCGCCGCAAACAAATATGCCCGGTTTTGACGTTTCCATAGGCGAAAACGTTTCTGTACTACAGAAATTATATTTGTTAAGTTCTATCCCCAAGTCTCTAGCCAATTTCTCAAAGTTCTTAGGTGGCTGCATCCCAATCGACAGAACCACCATATCAAATTCTTCAGTTCTAGGCGTCTCATCTTCCACATAGTGAAGGAAAAGGTTGCCAGTTCTCGGGTCTTCGGTAACTCCGGCCACCCTTGACCTTACGAATTGTATACCCCATTCGCCTTGTGCACGTTCATAGTAGGCATCAAATTCTTTTCCGTAGGAACGCATGTCCATGAAGAATATTTTAGCATCCAGCTTTGTCGGGGTGTGCTCTTTAGCGATTACAGCTTCCTTCATGCCGTACATGCAACAGGCAGCAGAACAATAGTTATTTCCAAGCTGAAAATCTCTGGAACCTACACATTGAATAAACGCAATTTTCTTAGGAATTTCTCCGTCTGAAGGTCTTAGAACTAGTCCTCCATAAGGACCTGAAGCGCTCAAAATGCGTTCGAATTCTATACTAGTCACGACATTAGAGAAACGGCCATAACCATATTCGCTTTTCAGTCTTGCATCGAAGGGTTCAAACCCAGGCGCTAGTATTATTGAACCTACATTTAATGTAGCTTCGCTATCTTCTTGGTCGTACTGGATTGCCTGTGCCTTACAAATTTCAGCGCAAGTTCCGCACCCAATGCATTTTTCACGGTCGATCATGTACTTCAAGGGAACCGCTTGGGGATACTCCACATAAATTGCACTTCTACGGCCTAGCCCTTCATTAAACGAATCCACAGCTTCGATTGGACATTTCTGTGCGCAGACACCGCAGCCATTGCATTTTTCTTCAATTATGTAACGACTTTTCTTTCGAAGTTTCACTTCGAAGTTACCAGCTTCACCGCCCAAGCTAGTTATCTCAGCGTTTGTCAAAATTGTGATATTCGGGTGCCGTCCGGTTGCTACTAGTTTGGGGGAAAGAATGCACATGGAACAATCATTAGTTGGGAACGTCTTGTCCAGCTGAGCCATAACTCCACCTATGCTGGGCCCCTTATCGATAAGATAAACTTTGAAGCCAGAATCCGCTAAATCAAGAGAAGCCTGTATCCCAGCAACACCGCCTCCGACCACAAGAACTGCCCCGACTTTCTTGCTTCTCATCTACTCAACCTCCAAAGCTGTGTAAAATGGAGTCTGCCCTTCAATGTGATCTAGTGCGATCATGTTTCTTCTGCGCATATCCACAATTTGTCTAAGAACAGCCTTTGGCTTCAATTCAACTGCTTCTGCCAAAGCCTTGACTGAAAGTGGTTTGGCTTTTGCCAGAAGGTGGATCTTTTGTCGAATATACTCAGCTTCAATGACTTCACTGAACAAGCAGTCCCATTCCTCTTGCGGAATCTTTTCTTCATACACATTACTCTTTTCTGTTAATTCTCTCTCCCGCCCAACAAGAACTCTCAGCGTAAAGCTTGCAGCGGCATTTTTTGCAGCCTGAAGATTTTCAAGGATTTTCGGATTCGGATTATTTCCTGAAACTGGCGACGGCCCCAACTTTTTTATTTCCTCTGTAAATTCTGTTACTATTTGGGCAAATCTTTGCCCTTCTGCCGCTGAAACCCATTCAAGTCTCAGCCGTTCTCGTTCTAAACCTGTTAACGCCACCAGTTTTTTCAGCATTTTGATTTTCCTTTCCTCATACAAGTTACCCTCAACGTAGTGGCAATCTCCTGGGTGGCAACCAGTCACCGTTACTCCATCAGCGCCGTTTTCGAGCATTTCCAGAACGATGACTGGGTCAACTCTGCCGCTGCACATGACTCTAATTATTCTAATGTTTGTTGGATATTGGATTCTGCTTACGCCAGCCAAATCTGCGCCCGCATAGCTACACCAGTTGCAGAGAAAACCAATTATTTTAGGTTCAAACTCAGCCACAGGTAACCCTCCTCAAGACAGCAAGTCCCTGAGCTATAAGTTGATCATCTGTGAAGTGTCGCATCGTAATAGCTCTCATCGGACAACTAGCTGCGCATGTGCCGCAACCTTTGCATAGAACTTCCGTCACTCTTGCTATTCCCATTTCGTCCTTTTCCATAGCCTTGTATGGGCAAATACTTATGCAAATTCCACAACCTATACAAAGATTCTCATCTACATGCGATACTGTTCCTTCAGCTTCTAAGGTTTTCTTGGACAATATGGTGGCGGCTCTGGCGGCGGCTCCGCACGCTTGTGAGATAGTTTCGTCAATAAATTTAGGCCAATGTGCCATTCCGCAGAGGAAAACGCCATCCGTTGCGAAATCAATTGGACGAAGCTTCATATGCGCTTCCAAGAAGAAGCCATCCTTTGAAAGTGGCACCTTTAGCATTTCTGCTATTCGTTTGTTATCAGGATTCGGTATCGTGGCTGCGCTGAGGACTACAACATCTGGGTGAATCTCAATCTCCTGTTTGAGTACTGGCTCCCAGAACGCAACCTTTAGCTTGCCATCTTCGTTTAGGACCTGTGGCTTTCTTTCCTCGTCATAATTGACGAACAGAACACCTTTAGTCGCAGCTTCACGATAGTAATCCTCTTTGAAACCGTAAGCCCTAACATCCTTGTATAAAACGTAAACTTCTGTTTTTGGGCTCACTTCTTTTATTTTCAACGCATTTTTTATGGCTTGTCCACAACATATCCTTGAACAATTCGGTCGTTCATCAGTTCGTGCTCCCACACACTGGATCATAACTACATTCTTGGCTTTGAATTGTCGCTGGGCGATTTGTTCTTCTAATTCGTGCTGCGTAATAACTCTTGGGTCTTTGCCATAACGATACTCGGTAGGCTTGTACTCAACTGCACCTGTCGCCACTACTACGATACCATTTTCAATCTCTTTTCTCTCGCCGTCTTGTTTTCGTATTTTCGCCTTAAAGTTGCCAACAAATCCGCTGATCTCCTCAACTTCGGCTCTCAAGTATACGTTTATTTTCTCGTTTTTCATGACGGCCTTTGACAAGGCGATGAGTTTCTTTTGTGGGTCATCAGTTTGTTCCAGCAAATAATGGATTTTGCGTAGATGTCCACCTAGTTCGTTTTCTCTTTCAACAAGGTGAACCTCAAATCCTTGTTCAGCAAGTTCTAGGGCTGTTGTCATTCCTGCAAGGCCACCGCCTATGATCAGACCCACTGGTGTGACATTTATCATAGGCTTTTTCAAGGGTTTCAGAAGCCTGGCCTTCGCAACCGTCGATCCAACCAGGTCTTTGGCTTTTTCTGTCGCTTTTTCGGGCTCGTGCATGTGTACCCAGCTGCACTGGTCACGTATGTTTGCCATCTCGAACAGGTAAGAACTTAGACCAGCTTCTTGAAGAGTCTCGCGGAATAGGGGTTCGTGCGTGCGCGGAGTACAAGAGGCCACTACGACACGGTTTAGATTATGTTGTTTGATCTTTTCTGCAATCAGTTTCTGCGCATCCTGGGAACATGTGTAAAGGTTTTCTTCTGCATAAACCACGTCAGGCAATTTTTTCGCGTATTCGACTACTTCAGGCACATTTACTACTGAACCTATGTTGACGCCGCAGTGACAAACAAAAACGCCGATACGTGGCTCTTCCTCGCTTACATCTCTTTCAGGAGGAAACTCTTTTACAGTTACTAGTCTTCCTCTCTGGTCAGAGATTATGCCCATTGCTTTTGACGCAGCGCCGCTTGATTGGGCAACACTTTCTGGGATGTCCTTTGGTGAAGAGAATGCGCCGCAAACAAATATGCCTGGTTTTGATGTTTCCAAGGGAGTGAAAATGTTTGTTTGACAGAAATTGTAGTTGTTGAGTTTTATTCCCAAGATTTCAGCCAATTGCCCAACCTTTTTTGGTGGCTGCATTCCGACCGATAATACAATCATGTCGAAATCTTCAGTCTTTGGTTCTTCATCCACAACGTAGTGGATTGAAACATTTTCTGTTAACGGATTTTCGGTGACGCTCGCCACCCTTGACCTTACAAATTTTACGCCCCATTCTCCTTTGGCTCTGTTATAGTAGGCATCAAACTCTTTTCCATGAGCACGCATGTCCATGTAGAATATGGTGCAATCTAGAGGGACAGAACTGTGCTCTTTGGCTATGACGGCCTCCTTAATAGTATACATGCAGCAAGCAGCGGAGCAATAGTTGTTTTCAAGCTTGGCGTCACGGGAACCTACGCATTGGATGAAAGCGATTCTACGCGGTATTTTGCCGTCGGATGGACGCATGATTTTTCCGCCATAAGGACCTGAGGCGTTCATTATACGTTCGAATTCGATGCTTGAAACCACATTCAGATAACGTCTATAACCATATTCTGTTTTCAAGCAGGGATCAAATTCTTCGAATCCAGGTGCCAATATTATGGACCCGACGTTTATTTTGACAGTTTCGGGTTGTTGATCGAAGTCCACGGCATTAGCGGGGCATACCTTCTGGCAAAGGCGGCATTTTATGCAGTTATCTTGGTCGATAGCATATTTCAGCGGCACGGCTTGAGGAAATGGAACATAAACTGCTTTTCTTATGCCCTTGTTAGCATCAAACTCGTTTAACACTTCAATGGGGCAGTTCTGTGCGCAAATTCCGCAGCCTGTACATTTTTCCATGTTCACAAGACGCGGTCGCTTCAGTATTGTTGCTTCAAAGTTTCCAACTTTGCCCTTGACTTCTTTCAACTCAGAATGAGTGATTAGCTGAATGTTTGGATGTCTACCGGCAGTAACGAGCTTAGGTGCTAGAATGCACATGGAACAATCATTGGTCGGGAACGTCTTGTCCAACTGAGCCATAGTCCCTCCAATGCTCGTTGACTCATCCAAAAGGTAAACTTTAAAACCGGAATCTGCCAGGTCCAGAGATGCTTGTATACCGGCAATCCCACCGCCGACAACTAAGACAGCCCCGACTTTTTCATCCATTTTTTTCACCTGCAAATGGACTCAAAAACTTTCCATATGTAAAGGTGCTTATTAAT
>CAZDZM010000026.1:7357-17164 GCA_964509945.1 uncultured Candidatus Bathyarchaeia archaeon | reverse complement strand
AGAATGAGGCTGAGTTTAATTATGGTGGAAATAAGTTGTTTGTTTACGCAGATCCTATGTGCCGCGGGCTCAAGTATGGTGTTCCTTCATGGGAGTTCACAAATCAAACCTTGAAAGAGTTTGTAGAAATTGCTTTAGGTATCCTCAGAGAGCAATACAAAACAACTGGAAACATATTTTTCCTCGGACAGCGCGTTCAGCCTAGGCGCTTTTCTATATATTAGATGGTTTGGGCAGGGTATCTTTCGTACTGTAGTTTCTATAACTTGCTAGATTTCTCAACAGTTTCTACGTCGTCAACTGTCTTATCCACTCTGAATCCGACTATTTTCGACGCCAAGATCGACGATTGCGTATCAGAAGATGGAACGTGGCTGTGTGAAAAATATTCGGAGATTCAGTTAAAACTTGAAAGGGCGAAATGATTGGGGGACGAACACTGACATACGTGATTAGGCGAATATGGTGGATGTTTGTGACCGCTAACTTGATAATTGGGCGTTTAACCAAATATAACTATCCTAGTGCCTAGGTTTTCTTTTTATCTGAGCGAGCAATGCATCATAGCGTGCGTTTTCCCTTTGAAGAGAACAGGGAGTTAATTTTTGCGTTAGACTTTTAAGATACAGTAGGATAACTATAAACAAGGTGCAAGACTTATGCGACGTTTTTAAAAACCAGTTGTTGTGCATATCGCTCATTGTCTTTGTTGCTGCTTTGCAGTTTAGCGTGACAAGAGTGTACGCGGCTGGAAACGACGACTCAAACAAAAAAGAAATCGGCGTCTGGGGCGTTGAAGACTACAGCCAAGAGCCTTACTATGGAAACCTCAACTGGGCCCGAGAAGAAGCCATGGGATTTTACAACAAAATGGTGGAAAAAGGCTTCACTGGTTTGAGGCAGCTTTATGACGGCTCAGCATTGGAGAAGCACTTTGAGAAACCGTCCGTTGGAGGCACCGATGCCTCCAACGCGGATGCCTGCGACTTCGTCTACTTCGCAGGCCACGGCTGGACAGACCATTTCGCCTTCGGAACAAACAACGACGGCCAAGGACCAAACGGCGCATACCCCTATGAAGTGCACTGTTCAGAGGTAGACTGGGGCGACCAAGACATGGAGTGGATATTCATCTCCGCATCCCATAGCCTCGAGCAATATCCTTATGAATGGAATTCTGCTTTCCACAGTCCCATAACCCTACACGGCATAACAGGGTTCCACCATGGACCAGACGATACTTGGGAAGCTTCTCATACAGGGGAGTATTTTGTACTGTATGCCACAGAAGGCGGCAAGTCCATATATGAGGCGTGGAGAGACTCCACCATGTATTGGCAGCCTGCCCAGTATTATGGAGCTATGTACTCAGTTTATGTAATATATCCTCCACCTCAGCCCACCATACATTATCGGGATGAACACCTTCCGGGCATAGGAGGCGGAATGTATCCTGACCCGCCTGCTCCTGGTGGAGTATCCATCTACATAGAGTATATTAAGTGGCAGTGCTGGCCGCCATAAAAGGTGATGACAATGAAAAAGTTTTTTGTGATAGCCTTATCTGCATTGCTCATGATGATGGCGATTGGGTTAATATATGTTAATTTCACTTTGCCTCCAGGGATAAAGGAGTATAAGGTTCGCATGTCGTCTTTGGGCCGCGGAACGAGCGGAGACGAATATGTAACAGCAATCCTTAACTGTAGTCTTTCCGAAGTGCCCAATACATTGTCTGCCCTAAAAGTTGTTGGTCACAACTACACGGATGCTGAAGCCAAAGCAATAGCTATGGAAGTTTTCGACATGAAGGGAAAACTCAACATAACTCGGTTCAACTGGACCGCGTATGGACCAGTCTTGGTAGTTAATGGCACCCAAGCACTGGAGTTGTATGTTGACGGGGCTCTATGCTACAGGCCTAACTCTCAAGAAGAGGGATACGATGTTAAACTGCCCGAGCTTTCTCAAGCCAAAGAAGTAGCCGACCAATTCGTTGAAATATTCGTTAAGAAAGCCAAAAGCCACGGCCTCATGCCGAGTTTTCCATCGATAGACTTCTCCAAAGTGGACTATGTGTGTTGGTATGGGATACCGCCACGGTCTACCGTGCCCACAGAAATAGGAGTAGGTTATAAGACTCTGTATAATGGCATACCGCTTATTTTCAAAGGTGGCATAGGTGTAATAATAGGAGATAACGGCAAGATTCTGGAATTCAGGTGTTTCTGGAGAAATGTAGAATTTGCTGAGGCCATGCCCGTAACGGTTTCGCCAGAGCAAGCCATACAAAACATGGGAAACAATAGCTTAGTGGGAAGAGACCCGCACAAAATACAGAAAATCACAATCAACAGCGTCGAACTTGGATACTTCGCTCCACCGCCTCTACTCAGTGTAAATGAGTTCTTGCCAGCCTACGAAATCGAGTTTGTGGCAACTTTCGAAGATGGCTCTCAAAACGTATATGTGACATACGTATCGGCAACAGACACTCCCGTCCCATATTAGGTTACATGTTTTCACTCCCCTTTTTCTCTGACATAAACTCCATAGCGAACAGTATAAGATCACCGCAGATCTTTTTCCTTTGACAACACGCTCAACTCAGGCGTTTCGACGTATATTAGAGGTCTTGATCAGGGTATCTTTCGTATTGTAGTTCATGTAACTTGCTGAGTTTCTCAGCAGTGTCTACGTCGTTAACCGTTTTATCCAATCTGAATCTGACTATTTTAGGGACTCTTAAGGCGTAACCACTCGTGTACTCGTCCGTTTCTTGAATTTCCTGATATGTGACTTCAACAACCATGGAGGGCTTCACAAAAACGCCCTCTTCGTCTTCGCCTGTTCCAGTGTTTTCGATTATTGTCCTTAGGGCGTCCATTGCTTCCTCCGGTAGGTTCGAAACCTTTCCGACAGTGTAGAGTTTCCTTTCTGAGGGGTCGCGGACCGCCAAAAGAAAGGACGAGTACAGGCCTGCGCGTTTGCCCTTCCCGTAAAGGGCCTTCACGATTGTGCAGTCTATTGTATCGCGTTCGGGCTTCAGCTTGAGCCACGTGTACGTGCGTTGCCCAGCCTCATAAGGCGAATTCATGTCTTTGACCACTATCCCCTCAAATTTTTTCTTTAAGGCTTCCTCGTAGAAGCGCATGAGTTCAACCTCGTTTTGGCAGTCAACCCCTTCCGCGATGTATTCGGTCGGAGCAACTTCAAGCAGATATTTTCGCCTTGTAGAAAGCGGCAAATCGACAAGCTCCTGCCCGTTCAAGAATAGTATGTCAAAAGCTTTGATGATCACTTTGATTCTACTTATTCTCTCTTTCAGTTCATTGGGTGCGAGTTCTCTCGGCGCTGTTCTTCCAAGCAACGTCTGAAAAGGCAACGGTTTTCCAGCGTCATCTATTGCTATTATCTCGCCGTCGACAATGCAGCTCTGGGCTTTGAATTTCTCAGCGATCTCCACTATTTCGGGCAGCGTCTGAGATTTTTCAATGCCTCTTCTTGAATAAAGAGAGATTTGCGTGCCCCACTTGTGGATTTGGAGCCTGCTGCCGTCAAGCTTGTATTCAGCTCTAGCCGGATAGACGACTTTATCAGGTTCATAAAGGTGGGCAAGTTGAGGTTTAATAAATTGGCCAGGCCGCATTTTGACTTCTGACAATCTAAGAGTGCCTTCTGATGCTAGGGATATGCCTTCAGTTAAGCCTAGTAGTGCTGAAGCGTTTTCGATCAGTTCAAGCGGCACCTCATAAGCCCGTGCTACAGCTCTGGCGACGGTTGGAGCGTAGTAGCCGAGTTTTAAATCGCCAAGCAAAAGTCTAACAATATATTTCGCTTCTGTTGATGTACTCAGCCGTAACATACTTGAAATGAGAAGCTCTCGCTCCCCTATTCTCTTCAGCTTTGGCAACAGCCTAATAGCCTCGTAAACCTCTTTTGCTGTTAATTCGGAGTTTTTAGGCCTTTGGAGTAGGTAGGCGACCTCACCGTGCTCTCCATAGTCTATGAGAAGTTGCCTAACTTTGCTTATTGACGCGCCTGTTGCTAAGCTTATGCTCCTTTCTATCAAGCCAGGGCCAATTTTCAAGTTTTCTTCTGCGAGGTTGCCTAGAACGAAGCGAACTTTAATCTGTAACGCGAGTTCAGGGTTTTGGAAGAATTTTGCCAGCTCCGTTTCTTTTCCCTTTTTTCCGCGCAGAACTGCTAGGCGCTCGTAGGTTTCCACTATCCTTGAAAAGACAATGCCCGTTTGAGGTTCGATTCCTTCCATGTATAGGCGTATGCGGTGATACGGTATGCCCATTTTCCATTCTATCTGCTCGGGTGTGAAACCAGCCTCTATTAAGTGACGCAGTGCCTTTTCCGGGCTTCCATAATTTTCAACCAGTTCCCTGAACGAAGGTGGCTTTGCTTTTGACATTTTGCTCTTTCACGGCTTCTTATCTCTTAGGATTTTGGCACTGCCTCTACGGCTCTGAGGAAGCCATCGTGGGTTATGTCGATTTTTATTCGCCTCCGTTCAAAATTGCTCATTCTGCAGTCTAGAACTCGTGCGATGCGGGCGAATTCACCTCTGTTTAGAGCTAGATCAACCTGCTGGTCATACCAGTATACACGTCCGTAGTCAACTATTATCGTTCCGTCAAGGTTGTGAGCTAAACCTATGCCGCCTGCCATGTCGTAGCTGTCCCAGACTTCTGCGCTTCTCTGATTGACGTACAAAGCCGTTATACCGTGAATTTGGTTGTATCTGGCTAGTTCCATGACCCGATATTTTAATGCTCCGCGGTAGGCTTCGAGGACCGTAACGGAGTCAATAAGGGCAAGCTCAATCTTTTCTTTTTCAGAAACGTAACGGTAGGTCTCTGCGAAAGTGTTCCAGTCCCGCAGTTCCGGATAAGCCACAGTGTCAAGCACAAAGAGATTTCCACGAATTTTGCTCCAGTCTAAACCTAAAATATCTGCCTTTTGTTTTAGGCGTGATTGCAAATCAAAGCGTGGCGTTGCGCTTCTCCACGTGTCTTCTGCTGTTGCAAAAAGAACTTTTCTGCTTGAAGCTCCTACTCTTACGGCTATCTCTTCGATAAGGATTGATTTTCCAGCGCCAGGCAAACCTGTAATTGCAAATTGTCCGCATATTGGTATGCCATCTAAGGGTTTTCCTTCCGGCCTTAAGAAAAAATAATCTATAAAGGTCCCTGTTGGAAAGCCTAACAGCGGTTTTTTTGCCTCAGGTGCCTCGTCTGGTTTCAATACCAGCGCGTTCAACTTTTTTTCTTCCTGTTCAATTTTCGTGGTCATAGGCTTTGTTGCTAATTCCCATTCATCTGCCGGGGCAGCTGCGCTTTTCATGGCTTCTGCGATGGTTTTTGCCATGGCTTTCATCAGCGTTTCCACGCTTGGCGCGGCAACCTCTTTCTCTATTTTGGGCTGTTCAGGCGCCTTCTCTGCAATCTTTTCTGAGGCTTTTTCAATGAGTTTTGCCTCTTCAACAACCAGCGTCCAAAGCTCACCACGGCGTTCAACAATGTCTTTACTTTTTAGGGATTGTAAACGCGCATAAGCGGAGTTGGGCCCATACTTAGGTATGCCTAAACTTTCTGCAATATCATTTAAGGAGGCCTTTCCTTCTCTGGTTTTGAGAAATTCCACAATGTTTTCTTCTTCAACCATAAGCTTCCCAGAATAAGAAATACGTTTTAGAAAACTATAAAGTTTCGCAGTTCCGCGCTAGATTATGCGTAACAAGAGACGTTTTGCGTGTTTTTATGATTCTTTGCTTCCAATCCGGAAATGTTAACAGACACAGATCGCTTCTAACAGGAAAATTCAAAAGGGAAAGAGAGCTGTAGGGAAATCTATTGTTCCATGCTCAACTACGCTTTAGATTAGGTTATAAGAATGAAGAGTGAGAGAATAAGGCTCAGTTAAAGAATGGTTGGATTCAACAGATGGCGCAGCCTAAAATCGGCCTGTCTATGCTTTACTGCCTAGGAGAACCCTTTAACAGAATGGTTCAGCAGCTTGCCAAAATGAAAATGGTCAACATTGAACTTGTTGATGAAGGTCTTCATGAGTTGAACAAACAGAGAGTTTTTTCCCTGAATGATCTCGGAAATTCCTACGACTTAAAATATTCAGTGCATGCTCCTTTTGCAGACATAAATATTGCCTCTCCGTCGAAGCCTATGCTAAGGGTCATCCTTAGGAGACTGCAAAAATCTATTGCGCACGCTAGCGCTTTGAACGCTCATGTTTGGGTATTTCATCCCGGGACAAAAACGGGCATCAGCATGTTTTATCCAGACATGGAGTGGCTTCAAAACTGTAGAAGCGCTCGATTGCTGTTTAAAATTGCAGAAGATTATGGCGTAAAAATCGCTATAGAAAACATGCCAGAGCCCTACCCGTTTGTAATGAGAAGTGTTGAAGAATTCAAAAAATTTTTTGAAGAAGTTAATGAGCCTATAGGCTTTGCTCTAGATGTGGGTCACGCAAACTTGAATGGGCAAACGGAGTATTTTCTAAGAACATTCACAAACAAGATTACGCACGTGCACGTGAGCGATAACGTTGGAAGAAATGACTTGCATCTAGGCATAGGATATGGTAACGTTGACTGGCAGAGATTTACCAAGAACATGAAAGAAATATCCTATGATCAAATTGTGATCGTTGAATCTGTAGAGCACGTGAAAGAAAGCTTGCAAAAACTAAAGCAATTGCTCACTTAACTTTCGATAAGTGGCAGTTCTACTTCCATAAAGTCTTCTGCAACCTGCGTGTTCTTGAAGATTTTTTGTGCTTGTTCCAAAAGTATATTTGTATCAGCGTATCTTGCGCTTATATGGGTTAGAATTAGCTTTTTCGCCTTTGCTTTTTTGGCAGTTGAAGCTGCCTGGCTTGGTGTTGAGTGCCCGTCTTCCTCAGCTTTTTCAGCGAGCGCGTCTTCGAAGGTGACATCGTGAATGAGCAAATCTGCCCCAACCGCAAACTTCACAAAATCCTTGAATGGTCTTGTATCACCCGTATATACAATCTTTCTTCCAGGTCTAGGGGGTCCTGCTACCTCTTCAGGGCTTATAACTTGCCCATTTTCCAGCTTAATCTTGTGTCCGTGTTGAAGTCTTGACCATAATGGGCCTTGTGGAACACCTAACGTTTTAGCCTTCTCTGGATAGAATCTTCCAGGGCGTCTTTTTTCCAGAAACGCGTATGCAAAGCTTGGAACCACGTGGTTTGACCAGATTGCTTGAACAATGTACTCTTCCTCTTCACATACAACGCTCGTTTCAGTTATTTCGCGAATTTCAACAGGAAAGGTTAAAACAAACTGTACATTTTCCCTGATACCTTCCAAAAAGCGCCTTATCCTTGGTGGACCGTAGACATCCAGTTTCCTTTCTCTATCAAGTAGAGCCATTGTTTGCAGTAGCCCTGGCAAGCCTAAGATGTGGTCGCCGTGCATGTGCGATATGAAAATCTTCATTTTTCTGTGTAAGCCCAGCTTCGCTTTTATCATTTGCCTTTGAACGCCTTCGCCGCAGTCAAACATCAACTGCTCGTTTTTGCGTTGAATAAGTACAGCTGGCAAGCTTCTTTTCGGGGTTGGAACGCTACCTGCTGTCCCTAGGAATATTACCCGCAAGCTCATATTGATTACACTTTTTCAAACACAGCTATTTCTCTTGTGAGGGTTCTGTGAACGTAGGCGAAATGAGACTCTAAGTGCTTGTAGCCCAAATCGACGCCTATACGAGCAATGCTTAATGTTTTCGGCGAAGCTAGACAAATCCGTCGCCCTTTATCTAGTAATTCTTGAATGCATGCTAAAACCCCCTCGACTATTTGCTTAGTGCTAAGCCTCAAAGTGGTGGCAGACCTACCGTAAGGAGGGTCGGTTGCTACGCAATCAACTTTCGTTATTGGTGTGTTACGTGCGTCCGCCACCATTAAGCCTTGAGGTTTTATATTAAAATGCTTCAAGTTTTTGAGGCACCCTCTTGCCATGCGTCGCTGAACGTCCAAGCCTAAAACGCGGCAACCTATTAATGCGGCTTCGATAAGTAAACTTCCAGTTCCACAGAACGGGTCCAGCACTAGTTCGCCAGCTCTAGGCCTTGCTAGGTTAACCATGCAGCGTGCCAGTTTTGAAGGCATGGCTGAGGGGTGGAAAAAGGGTTTTCTTCTCGGGCGCCTTTCAACAAAGGGTTTCGGCTTAATCTCTTCGAGTTTAACCCCGAAAGTCAACTTTGCAGTTGTCAAAATCCCAATGAAAGTTTTGTCTGGATTTTTCAGTTTTACCCTTGTTTTTGAGGTGTTTTCCAGTATGTGCTTGCCAAGTTTTCCTTCAAGAGCCATAGTGTCGATTCTTTGACCATATTCCTTGACACGTCTTATGCGAACTGCAAAGTTCTCATTTTCCACTAAAACGCTATCGAGGTTCGCGGAGCCGATTGCGTTCATTATTGTGTTCTCATCAGCTTGGCAACTGAATAGTTCTAGCCCGCACATTCTGGTAAAGGCGGCTCTTCTTTTTACGGCTTCTACGCAGTTTGCTTCTGCTTCAAGTCGTACCATTTGGTCAAGCTTTTCCACAGTTTTGAAAGAATAACCTTCTGTTTCAAGTATAGCCTTTAACTCGGCAGCTGGTAGAGTTTCATTTTCGCCGGAAAGCAGAAAGAAAAGTTTAGCCACTCTTAAGCTCCTTTAACTCCTTACCTATCAGAGGTGCAAGGGAAACTTTGCTCGCAGGGCCTGGAATGCTGTCGGTGCCGATGACTTCTTCAACTCCAGCTTCTAGGATTCGCTTTTCTGCTTCGCCTACCAAAAGCGGATGCACACATGCCGCATATACTTTCTTAGCTCCAAGTTCTTTTAGAATCTTGGCTGCGGCAACTATTGTGCCGCCGGTGCTTATTATGTCGTCATAGATTATCACGGTTTTTCTTTTTACATCAAATGCTTTCTTTTTGAAGCTAATTTGTCCAGTATAGCGATCGCGGTGCTTCTCCAAATAGCCGCATTCTCCACCTAAGACTCTTTTTGCTTCTTCGGCCATGTAAGTGGCGCCTTTATCCGGGGCGAGGGCAAAGGCCTCTTTTAATCCTTTCTTTTTGAAGTGCTCTGCCAGCAACGAAATCGCTGAAAGATTTTTTGCTGGAAACGAAAATTTGGCTAGAGCTTTTTCTTGGTGCACATTAACCGTTATTAGGCTGTCAATTCCCGCTGCCTTGAGCATTTTTGCAACAGCTTCAATGCTTATGGTTTCACCTTGCAAGAAGATTTTGTCTTGGCGTGCATAAGCTAGATAGGGAACAACGGCGGTTATCTTTTTGGCTCCATTTCTTTTTGCTGCGTCCGCAATAAATGCCAATTGAATAAGTCTACTGTCTTGCGGAGGGCTTGTGGTTTGCACTATTACTGCTTCCTCATTTTGCACTTTGCCTTCCAATCTTATGTAGGATTCTCCGTCTGGAAATGTTTTGAAGTCCACGGGCACCATTTCTACGCCTAGTAGCTCTGCTATTTTTTCTCCCAAATCTTTAGAGGAAGGCCCGAGAACTATTTTCATTTAGTTTCCCGTTCTAGATGCAGTTTATTCGCCTTTTTAGATTTTTCCCGTTGCCTTGTAGTGGTCTATCAGTTCCTTTGCTCTGTCCATACGGATTTTCCGTTCCTGAACCATCTTTTCAGCCACTAAATCTATCAACTCGCCCGAGGCGCCTGCTGCCACGGCAATGTTTCTCGCATGGAGTGACATATGACCTCGTTGTATGCCTTCGCGAGCCAACGCTCTTAGTG
>CAZDZM010000026.1:0-7257 GCA_964509945.1 uncultured Candidatus Bathyarchaeia archaeon | reverse complement strand
GCATGGAGTGACATATGACCTCGTTGTATGCCTTCGCGAGCCAACGCTCTTAGTGCTCCAAGATTTTGAGCCAAACCAATAGCTGCCAATACTTCACCAAATTCGTTGGCCGTTTTCACGCCCAGAATTTTTAAGGCTATCTTTGCAATCGGATGGGTTCGCACGGCCCCACCTATAAGGCCCACTGCCATGGGCAATTCAATTGAGCCGATTAAATCGCCGCTTTCATTTTTCTCCCATGTGGAAAGAGCAGCGTATTGGCCGTTTTTTGCGGCGTAGGCATGGGCTCCTGCTTCGATGGCGCGGTGGTCGTTGCACGTAGCGATTATGACGGCTATTATGCCGTTTAGAATACCCTTATTATGCGTGGCTGCCCGGTATGGGTCTGCGGCAGCAAAGGCATAAGCGTTTATTATGCCGTCTACAACTTCCTCACCACCAACGGATTCCTTGGGCACTACACACCACGCTCTTGCCAAGCGTTTAGTGGCCAAGTTTGAAATTATCCGTAGATACACGCGGCCGCCTGTTATGCGTTCTATCATTGGGGCTACAGCCTCGGCCATCGTGTTTACAGCGTTTGCGCCCATAGCGTCGCGGCAGTCAACATGTAACTCGGTTATCAGCATAGGTCCCTGTGTCGTCGGTATTACTTTGGCATCCAAGTCCTTGGCTCCGCCTCCCACAGAAGCAAGTACGGGATCCTGATCATTGGCCTTCCTTAATATTTCCTCTTTCATCTGTATAACGCGCATCCTAGCCGCATAAGGGTCTTTTATGCCTGCAGATTGAATTTGGCCAATCATTACTGGTGGCGTACTGCTCGTGTAGAAGCCACCGCCATCGCGCACCATTTTTGCTGCGTAGCTGGCTGCTGCCACCACCGAAGGTTCTTCTATGGCCATGGGAATCAGATAGTCGCGTTTGTTTATGAGAAAGTTTACAGCCACGCCCAATGGAATGGGCACGGCGCCGATAACGTTTTCTATCATACGGTCAGCCAAATCTAATGGCAAAGATCCTGTGTTCAGCAGCAAAGCGCATTCTTCGTCCGATAGGCCGGCAAACTCTTTGACAAATGCTAAACGTTCTTTTGGACTAAGTTTGTAGAAGCCTGAAGCAAAAGAAGACTTGTTCATATTCTATGGTTTTCCTCCACTGTTCCCCTATGAAAACATAAAACAAAGTCTACTTTAGGCTTTTTAAACCTTAGGCAAAACCGTTGACAATGTAATGCGTTCAGTAGGAGAAACTTGGCATTGAAAGCAATGATATCAGATGTAGCATAATATTGCAAAAAATTATGAAAATTGCCTTCTAGGGAGAGCTACAGCGGGGATTCCCAAGCGTTTGCGGATTTCTGCTGCTAATGTTTCAGCGTGGCTGATTCGGAAGTTGTCCGTGATTACTTGCTTGGGTTTTGATCTTTTGACGTATTCGATTAGACCGTTGAAGTCGGAATGGTCGCTTAACGCTATTATGTACTCTTTATCGGCGATCTGTCGGCAAGGGGCGCCGAACTCCCAGCCGCTGACATAGATGCGTAACTTGTTTATGCCAGTTGTCTTTTTTGAGTTTATGTGGTAAAAGGCGACGCATGGTGCATTCTTTTCCAACATCTCCTTTGCTTCTTTCTCTGTCGATAGCATAAGCCGTCCTAGGCGCATGCCATGGTTCTCACAGGCTTTTGAGACGTGAAAAACTTTTTCAGGCATAAGGAAGGGGGCTTTCACTTTTGCGTTGTACAAGATTTGCATAACTTCTTGGAGTTTGCCGTGGAAGCCGAAAACGTAAACTGTACCCTGTTTAAGGCTTTCATCGATCAAGGAAACGAGCAGTTCGTGCGGGTCTACATTAAAAGAGCGTTGGCATGACGGGCTTCCATAGGTGGCTTCTACGACAAGCTCGTCAGCATCCAATATTGGCGTTTCATCAATTCTGAAGTCTCCTGTGTAAACGAGTCTATTTCCTTCAGCATCTTCGATCAACACTTGCGCGGCGCCCAAAATGTGGTCTGCTTTAAAAAGTGTTATGCGTTCTTCTTTGCACTGCACGTTCTCATTGTACCCGAGTGGTTCAACGCGTCCACCCATGAGCGAGAGTGGACCCTGCATGGCGTCGATCAAATCTTTTGTGCCCTTGGTCATCAGAACCTTTTCACATTTTTTCAGGCTTTTTTGTAGGCCAATCATGTGATCAGCGTGGGCATGGGTGACAACCCTTAATGGTTTAAATTCGTCGAAGGCGTCGCAGGCCACATAGTTTCCAAGAAGTACAGCGCCTCGCTGGGTTACCGTGGTTTTTGTAGACAAAAAGCAACACCTGCTGTTCTAAGCGATTTTTGGGGCAAGCCAGTTGATGAGTTCGATTGGGTTCTCGCACTTGATCTTGACTTTTATGGGTCCTAGCGGTGATTCTGCTACTTCCTTGGAGAAGGAAACGTGACCTGCGTGGGCGACTTGCTTGTTCAAACAGAAACTTATTGTTTTTCCATTTAAGCCTTCGAAGAATATTCCTCTTGCCGCGGCGCGGATGCGTTCTCTGCGTAGCAGATTGTAAAGTTTGGTGAGTGGTTCAAGCCCTTTTGTCTCGGCGGTCAGGAGGCTTCCTCTATGCGAGGGTTCAATTTGTGTGGGTATGTTGCCGAATATGTTTTCGACCGCTTGCTTCACTTTCTCTTCAGATTCTGTCGGGTTAATCTCAACTTCTAAGTAAACAGTTATTTGATCCATTTTTCTTCAACTTTCCTTAAAACTCTCGTGATTTTGTTTTTTACAACCTCTCGGTTTTCTTCATTCAAGATTATATATTCAGCCATCGCTATAGCGCTTCCTAAACCGACGCTTAATTCCCGCATGTCCCTTTCTTGGAAAATCTCCCAACCGCTTGGGTCGTCGCTTCTTTTACGGCGGCAGAGGCGATTAAACCTTGTTTCCGGCGAAGCATGAATAGCTAGAAGATTGAATTTTCGAAAATGTTTTTTGAATTCTTCAACTTCACTTAGGCTTCTTATTCCATCTACAAGAACTTTTGGATGTCTGGCTTGGACTATTTTCGGGATGCACCTCTTGGCTATGACGCTTTCTCCTTCCATTTGCCTTAACTCCAGCATCTTCTTTCCAATATTTTTGGGATTTGGCTCGAGGCCCACTCTTATTGTTTCTTCCCTTACTACGTCACCCATGACCACTACAGCGTAGCCTATTTCCTTGGCAGTTGCAACCACTAAGGATTTGCCTGAGCCGGGCATTCCAGCTAAACCTAAAACGAGTTTTTCCGCGCTCATTCTTCACCCTTTTACTTTTAAAGAGGCAACATTTAACATTAAAAGATTTATTGAGAAGAAAAGTAGAAGTATTTGAAGGAAATAGAATGTCAGAGTCTATAAGGAGCTTTATAGCTTTCGACATGGATAATGATGCGGTCGTGAAAAAGCTAGTGAATGTGCAGAACCTCCTTTTGAAAACTGGAGCGGATTTAAAGATCGTTGAACCTGAAAATATACACATAACCGTTCGATTTTTAGGCGACATTCAACCGGGTATGGTTGAAAAAGTTTTTGATGAAATGAGAAGGGTTCAGTTTGTCCCTTTTGATGTGCGAATTCACGGCTTGGGCGCCTTTCCAAACGTGCACTATTCAAGGGTTGTGTGGGCTGGAATAACCGAAGGTGCTGCTCAATTGAAAAATGTTTTCGATCAACTTGAACCTAGACTGCGCGGTTTAGGTTTCACTCCTGACTCCAAGGGTTTTAGCCCGCACTTAACAATTGCTCGGGTAAAGTCTGGCAGAAACAAAGCTAACCTTGCTGAGTTTATTGTTAAAAATTCCGATTACGATTTTGGGTTCGTCAAGGCTGAGTGTTTGAAGCTTAAAAAAAGCGATTTGACACCGAAAGGCCCAATATACTCCACTCTTAAAGAAGTTTGTCCCCAAAAACAAGCGAAAGGATAGCTTATGCAAGAAGAAATACAGAAAGTCTGCAGAGAAGTCCTCGAAAGAGTTACGCCGAAACCCAGCGATCGGGCTAAGATAGAGGCTTTGGCTTCAAAATTAGAGAGAAAAGTTGTTTCCGCCTCACGCGAGTACGGCGTCAAAGCTGTCGTGCGGATCGAAGGCTCCATTGCAAAGGACACTTGGCTCAAAGAAGAGCCTGATGTTGACATTTTTATGCGCTTGTCAACTGCCGTGCCACGCAAAGCTCTCGGCGAAGTAGGTCTGAAAATCGCCAGAAAAGCCACGGAAGGCGCAAAGCAGATTGAACGGTTTGCTGAGCACCCATATTTGGAGGCTGTTGTTGACGGCGTTAGAGTGAATATCGTGCCGTGTTACGATGCGAAGCGTGGCGAATGGTTAAGCGCTACTGATAGGACGCCCTTCCATACGGATTATGTGAAAGCGCGTTTGGATGAGAAAGTGAAGAGTGAAGTTCGGTTGCTGAAGAGATTCATGAAAGGAATAGACGTCTATGGGGCCGAAATTAAAATTGGGGGTTTCAGCGGCTACCTCTGCGAACTTCTGGTACTGCATCACAAATCTTTCATTAACACTTTGGAAGCATTTGCGCAAAATAAGCAGCGAATAGTCGTGGACATCGAGAACTACTACCGGGGAAGGGAAAGGGAGCTTCAGCTTCTTTTCAGAGAACCTTTAGTGATCGTTGACCCCGTGGATAAGGGGAGAAACGTTGCTTCAGCGGTGCAACCGCAGAAACTCCATACTTTCGTGGCTGCTGCAAGAGTTTTCATGAAAAAGCCAGACATAAATATTTTTTATCCTCTAAAAACCAACGCCATGTCTATTGAAGAGTTAAGACAGAGGTTGGAAAAGCAAGGTTCTGCGTTCGTCTTTTTGACTTTCGGAAAGGTTGATGCTGTTCCTGATGTTTTGTGGGGTCAGCTTTATAGGTCTCAGCGTTCTTTGCGGAAACTGATTGAGTTGAACGATTTCAAAGTTTTGAGGGATGCTGCTTGGAGCGACGAAAAGGACCTTAACATGTTTGTTTTTGAACTTGAGCAACGCGTTTTGCCGTTGGTTAAGAAGCATCTGGGGCCACCTATTGAGAAAGAGAGAGAGTGCGAAAATTTCTTGGCAAAATATATTCATAAGAAGGATGTAATTTCCGGGCCTTATGTTGAAGACGGTAGATGGGTTGTCGAACTCCAGCGGAAATGCATCGATGTTGTGGAATTGCTTCGTGAAAAGTTGAGCGAAGGTGGCAGAAACGCCGGCGTGGCTGAACAGATTTCACAGGTTCTCCGCAAAGGATTTGGAATCTTTGTTAACGGTGAAGTAGTTGAGGTTTATAGGAAGAATGGCGAACTTGCAGAATTTTTGACCAATTATCTCTCCGGTAGGCCTCTCTGGTTAGAAGCCGCCTAAGTTCAATGCTATAATAGTCGCGCCGAGAAGCCAGCAGTAGAAGGCGAAGAGGTGAAACTTTTTCTTGTTTAGGGTTTTCCATAATAGCGTTAGGGCGAAATATCCTACGACCATTGCAACCGCCATGCCTGCAATGATTTCTACACACTCTAATCCTGCGCGGGCTAGTTCACGATGCTGTGTGTAAATTGTTAATCCCAGTGCACCAATGATAGCGGGGACCGAAAGCAGAAAGGAGAATTTGAAGGCCTTTTCCCGTTTTATTCCAAGCAGTAACGCTGTAGCGATTGTTATGCCGCTTCTGGAGACGCCTGGGACTATGGCTATGCCTTGGGCTAGACCGATGGCTAGTGCTTCCACGTAAGTTATGTTATCTTTTTCTTCTTTTCTAATTCTCGAGATGTAAAGGATTATTCCACAGATTATGAAGGCAACGGCTATTGCTGAGACATTTCTAAAAGTGTTCTCTATCGTGTTTCCAAGAAATAGGCCTATTAGAGCAGTGGGTATCGTTCCAACGATTATCAAGGGAATTAGTCTTCCGTTTTCTGTTTTGAAGTCAAATTGGGCCAACGCAGCTAGGATGTTTTTAATGTCGCTTCGGAAGAAGAAAAGAATGACTATGAGGGTTCCCGCATGGAGTGTGACATCGAAAAGTATTGGCGCTTCTAGGCCTAAAATGTGTTCGGCTAGTTTTAGGTGCCCTGTGCTTGATATGGGGAGCCATTCTGTTAAGCCTTGAATAAGGCCGAGGATTACTATTTTTATCAGCTGTTCCATGCGTGGATCGCCGTTTACTATCAGGATTTAAATTAGTTCGTATAACCTGTTAATCTGCATGTTGGTGCTATATATGAGTGAATATCCGTTCGGAAGTCTCGAAGACCGTGAAATGTTTGCTAATATGCCCTTAGAAAAATTCTTGGACTTTTTCTTTTTGCAAATTCGCAATTTGTGGAGAGTTGACGGCCTATACTTTCTGGGCATCGAGAAAAAGTTTGGCACTCAAACGGCGATAGAAATTGATACTGATGTTTGGAAAACAATGGCCATCATTGAGGCTAAGAGCTTGAAGAAACTATTTCAGATCAGCGAGAATCCTGATATTTCAACCATTATGGCTTGTTTGCGTAGATCAAGCTGGGCGTTAGACCGACCATTCAAGATTATCGAAATCAGCGATAATCGGGCTGTTTTATGCATAAGCAAGTGCAGAACACAGGAAGCGAGATTGAATAAGGGATTACACGAATTTCAATGCAAGAATGTGCGGCTTACATATATGAGGGAGTTTGCAAGAACGTTGAATCCGAAAGTGCAAGTGAAGTGCCTAGTTTGCCCACCCGATAAACATCCTAAAGAGTATTGGTGCAGATGGGAATTTACACTCTGAGCTACGGAGTCTACACCATATTGTCTCTTTCCCAACAGCTTTTCACTACTTGTATTTTCAGTGACGCATCCTTACCTTCTTCTATGAACTTCTGCGCTTCGTCAACTGTTTTTGCAGATCCGAATTTAGGAACAGACACTCACTTAAAATTCTGAGGCCACCATAAAGATTACAAGATAAAGAACTATGAAACTCTTGTCGCGAGTTCATCAAATTGATTGCGCACTTTGGGCGATTTTTCAGTTTGGTTTGCGGGCTTCAATGTTGGCGCTTGCGATTTTTGCATTGCAACATTCGCCGTAGCGCGCTTGTGAAACGATTTTTACATCTTCGAATCCAGCCCTTCTTATGACATCTATGTATTCTTGTTTCTCCAAGGCGCCTGCGATGCAATCTGCCCAAGCTTCAAGGTTCTTTCTGACGTTTTCAGGCAACTTTTCCTCAGTTACAATATCAGAGACCATTATTCTTCCGCCTGGCTT
>CAZDZM010000025.1:0-17968 GCA_964509945.1 uncultured Candidatus Bathyarchaeia archaeon | reverse complement strand
TTGATCTACATCTGGGATTTCGTTGATATAGATTGGCACGACGCTGGATATTCCTGCGCCTTGCTGAATTGTCCGTGAATCGTACTCGACTAGGGGTTTGTCGTTTTCAAAGAAAGTTATTGCACCAGTTGAAGCATAAGCGCCGCCGAAGAAAATTACCATATCGAAAAGCGGCCGCGAATACATTGTGCCGTCCACCCCAGCAAAGCGTACACGGTTGGTCCCCAAAAATTGTTTGCCAGTTTCATAAGCCTCTTTACAATCAAAATTCATTTTTACAAGGTTTGAAAGTAGATCGTCGTAGAGATGTTTTAGTGATGAAAACCTCTTTTCGTAATCTGAAACCTGTACTAGAGCGCCCTGCCTTAACACGTCGCAAGTTCGTTTCACAGTACTGCTTAATGACGATGGTTCCATCGAGTTTCACCTGATTCTACAAATAATATTCTTGTAGTAAAAACGTTTGTAGCTATAAAGAATCTAGACTTTTCCGCGTATTTCTCGCTTATGGATTTTTGCGCGCGTCAGTTGGTTACCTGTTTCTCAGACCTTTGAGTTTTGCGGCGCGGAGGAAAAGACTTGAAAGTAGTAGTGGTCGCCGTTGGATTCTGCTGGACTACTACTCCTATTCCCGGTAGGATGGAAAGAGCCGACGTTGAGTATATCTATTATATCACGTTAGTTTTGTCTTTTCAGGATTTGGAAGTTGTTGTTCAGAAACCACTGCAAATGTGAACAACAACTTTATTCTGTCCGGTTTTCAGTATGTTTAGAGAAAACGAAAGTTGATCCTTCTCTGGCTGCATGACAACAGTCGCTCTCAATCTCCTTCGCCTGATTTCTCTAGACATTTGTCGTCGGGCACCAACACGGGGACGACGACAACTGCTTTCAATTCCCTTTAACGAGCGCGAGAGAATCAAGGTTTATGTATGCATTTGATATCATTTGTATACGGTGGTCGTGCTGACGCTTAAACCCTTAGCAGTCAGGACACCTGAAGAAATTGAGAAAGAAATCAAAAGGGCATCCGTGGCGAAGTCTAAGTGAAACCGCTCGTTTTTAATGCTACGCCATTAGTTTACATGACCAAAGTAGGGTTAAGTAGGGTTTTTGAAGAGTCAGAAAATGAACAACTGACATCTTTGCATGTTAAGAGAGAAGTTGTAGATGAAGGAAGACGCAAAGGCGTCCCAGACGCTATCATTTTGGAAAAGATGTTCAAAAGTAACGTGTTCAAAGTAACTGAGACCAAGGACAGAAAATCTCTAGCAAGTCTTTTGGAAACGAAAGGGCTTCATATAACCGATGCTGAAGTTTTGGCCATTGCCAAAGAGCGGGATGGAATAGCGGTTATAGACGATGAAGTGGCTAGAAAAACCGCGAGAATCCATGGAGTATCCTATGCGGGTACACCGTACATTTTGGTCAAAGCTGTCTTTCGAGGGCAGGTTACAAAAGAGAGCGCTAAACAAGCAATAAACGAGATGATTCTTGCAGGCTGGAGATGCAGCGTAGAAAGCTATGTCAAGATCATGGATGCCATAGAAAAGTTGTAAGGACGTTTAGGGTGTACTGTGAGTTGAAAGACCGGAAAGATAAGTAGTATACTCTTGATGTACCGCAAGTTTCTTATTTTGGTTTTCCAAAATATATTTCGGAAAACCGAAAAGAGTATGGTGCTCTTGTATCTGGATAAGATTTTGGGGAGTAAAACGAAGATAAATTTGTTGTCTGTTTTAGTGTCGCATCCAGAGAGAAGCGTTGTGGAAAATGAGTTGGCTAAGGAAGCTGGGGTTTCGGTCTCTGAGGTTAATAGGCAAATAAAGGATCTGGTTAACGTTGGCTTGGTTGTCATGGAAAGGGTCGGCAAGTCTAAGGTGTATCAGGTGAACCAGAAACACTTTTTGTATGAACCTTTAAAAAGGGTTTTCAGAAATTTGGAAGAGGTTTATAGGGAGATTGCAAACAAAGTGACTACATTCGTTACTGAGAAGTACAGCGTTAAGACGGTCGTGCTGTTTGGTAGTTTGGCATTAAGGAGGTTGCGGTCGGACTTTGTGAAAGAACCCAGTGATATAGACATCCTGATTATCGTTGACGATGAGGCTCAGATTAAGGCTATAAGAGATTACGTTTTGGATTTTGTTGGTTCGAACATTTTTCCTGTGTATGGGATTAATGTCTATCCCATAGTTCTATCTATTGATGAGTATTTCTCTGGGCTGTCCAAGGATGTATTCATTATGGATGTACATTCAAGAGGAGAGGTTCTTTATGGCGAAAAGCCGAGAAGATTTGGTTAGATGGTGTTTACGGAAAGCTGAAGAATATTTGCATTCAGCTCAGGAAAACATTCGTGCTGGCAGATTATTTCCCGCAGCTGAGGAGATTTTTAGGTCGGTTGAGAGCAGTCTCGAGGCTCTTTTGTACAATTTTGGAGTTAGAAAGATTGAGTATCCGGGCACTCAGACCAAGTTTACTGGGCGTCTTGCCTTGCAGTTTCTTATTCGAGATAACCTTGTCCGGGCTGGGTGGTTGGAGAGGACGGTGTATAATAAATATTTGAGTTTGGCCACGGAGCTTCATATGGCTGGCTATCAGCCTAGCAAGACTTTCAGCATTGAGGAGTTGAAGGAGGATTTGCAGTTCGCCGAAGACCTTCTAACTAAGGCTAAGGCAATTGTAATGCGTTAGTTGTTGTGAAGTTCATGGGTAAGTTTGGCAAGGCGAAGGCGGACGGTTTGCTTAAGAAGAAGTAGCGGTTGCCTGTTTCTGATATCGCTGAGGAGGTTGTTTCTGTTACTGACCTTGAGCATTACGTCTACTATCCGAGGCTGGTTTATTTGGATAGGGTTTTGCATGCTGCTCCTGTTTTTGCTCGCAGCAAGAGGACAGTAAGGGGGTTGCATGAGGATTATGTGCGGAAAGAGTTGAGAAGGAAAGGCGCCTGCTTATTATTCACGCGCGCGACCCTCTCAAGAAAGCATGCTACGGATGGCAAGAAAACACAAACAAATCGTATCGAAACCGTGAAGGACCTGATTATCCACAGAAAACACAAATAAGAAAGAATACACAGAAAACCCTACAGGGTCAAGAAAAGCTGGCTGAAAAGACGAGAAAAACCTCTCAAAACGCTGTGGGGTTGATGAAAGACTGGGCGGGGTTGCCCTAGCCTGGTAGGGGGCAGGCCTGCTAAGCCTGTGGTCAGCAATGGCCGCGCGGGTTCAAATCCCGCACCCCGCGCCACCATTCCAAGCTCAAACATTCGCGCGCGCTCTAGTTTCTAAGTTTCTAAATTGAACTAAGAAATGTAAAATTCAAGTTTCTAAAAATCTCTTTAATTACAAAGTCAGAAACTCATGTATAACCTATGGTGAGAAAAATGAACATTTTATTTTTCATTTGTGTGTTAGGCGTTATAGCTACAATACCAATTCATTTCTTCTCGGTCGAACACTTTAAACTTCAAAAAAGATATGGGAAAGATAAAGGAGTAAAAATCGGAGAGATTTACGGTCTAATTTCAGGATGGGGATTCTTTCTATTTTGGGCTGGACTTTGGTTTTCACCTCAGCCCAGATTTATCATTCCAGTTTTTGAGAATCTAGTTATATACGTTCCCGGTGTTAATCTCTTAGTTTCAATCGTTCATCTGATAGTTTTTGTGCCTTTCTTTGTTGTTGGTGCTTGGTTCGGAATCGAAGGCGTGAAAGAAACGAGCTTGAGAGTTGCAGAAACGCATAGGTCAGAAAAGATCGTCACTAAAGGAGTTTATTCTATTGTTAGACACCCGCAATATCTCGGTGGATTACTGGCGCATGTTGGGTTTTCTTTTTTGTTCTTCGCTTGGTATTCTTTGCTCTCGACTCCCTTAATGATCGCACTTGTTTACTGCATTTCAAGGAAGGAAGAGAAAGAGCTGATCAATGAATTCGGCCAAGAGTATGAAGACTATCAGAAAAGAGTGCCGATGTTGATACCAAAATGATTAAACAAAATAGCGCGCAGAATTCGGCTCAATCATTGAGTACGACTTTTCCTTATTTTCAAGTTTGACTTTGCCCTTTCTCCAGAAACAGTTCGAAAACTAATCCAAAGTTTTTCAAGTTTTTCGCATGGAAAATCACCACAGTACGCGCAGTTTTCTATGCTTTTCTTGAGCCCGCATTTTCTTACAGTGCAAACTAAAAAGAACGAATGCAGCCTCTTTCCAACAGTGCATCCGTCACAATCAACATCTTCTAATTTAAGGCGTCCCTTTTCTGTTGACCACGCTTCAACAACCTTTTCTCGCATTTTATCATCGTTTTCCTGTGTTGCAATAAACGCTATGCAATCGTTGCAGTTTAACCCGCACATCGCAATCATTTTGTCCATCTTTTCCCTTCTCGTACTCCATAGCTGTTTAATGCAGAAAGTAATTAGCACTTACGAATAATAATCTTAAATATCGATTCAGCAATGATGGTTAACAAATAGGATATCGTAAGGAAAAGATTATCGAGGCCCCTCAATATTGACTAAAAAGACGACACAAAGATTTGTTGTAACCACAATGATTGGTTACGTCACATTCGGAATTTTTCGCTATTCAATCCCAGTCGTGCTTGACGAGATACGAACCTTGTTTGAATTGACTGAAGCCCAGACTGGTAGCATCATGTCATCACTGTTGCTAGCTTGCCTTTTGACTATGAATTTTGCTGGCCCCCTTACTGCTCGCGTTGGAAGGAGAATTGTCATCACCATTGGGATTACATCAAGCTCTTTTGGTGCGCTATTTTTAGGGCTGGCTAACTCATACTACACTTCTCTAGGTGCCACGTTTCTTTCTGGTTTGGGTGCAGGTTTCCTTGCTCCATCTATTTATGCTTTAGTGGGCGAAATGGCGCCAAAATCGCGAGGATTTTTAGCCGGACTTATTAATGGTCTGTACGTGTCAATAGGCGGATTTGCCGGTCCTTTCCTATCAGGAATACTGATAGATCAATTTGATTGGCGATTTCCCCTTTATGTGTTCAGTGCAATTTCTTTTTTAACGCTCGTTTTCTTCTGGTTTCTATCCAAGAATTTACCTGTTGAGAAACAAGGCAGAGCTAGCAACGAGAAATCACATGTCAAAGCTTTGACCTCGCGGCAGGTCCTAATTGCTTCTGCAAGCATGTTTGCATCATATTTCGGCTTCATTACTCTCTTCACTTGGGCCCCATCTTTTTTGTTGAGGGTTAGAGGGCTTGACGTTTTCCAAACTGGAACCACTTTTGGAATCTTGGCTTTAATGGGAGGAGTTGGATCCGTAGTACTCGGCTGGCTTTCTGACAAATGTGACCGAAGATTCGTAATCTTGGGAGCCGCGTTGACGACAGTGGCTACAGCGGCTCTCTTTTTCTATTACCCCCTAACGTCCACAACAGTAGTTATAATTTCTATCGTGTTAGGCTTCGCAAGTTCTGCTTTTTGGAATCTAAACACTTCACTTGCCCAAGATGCAGTAGGTCCTATGGCGATTGTTTCCGTAACTGGACTAATTCAAAGCGTAGGCCTGATCGCAGGAATAGTTTCCCCCATCGCATCCGCGTGGCTAATCAACGATGCGGGGTTCGAAGTTGCTTTGATAACTTGTGTCTGTATTCCATACCTTATCCACGGCACACTTACAATGCTGGCAAAAACGAAACGATAATGAAACGCAGGCGCATGTTAGTGCAAGGCTAATATATTCCTTAGAAGTCTCAAGAAAGGAATAGCGATAGGGTGAGACTAGGTGAATGTCACGCGTCCAACACTTTTGTTAAACAAGGAGCGCGCGATGGAAAACATCGGGAAAATGGCAAGAAAAGCTCAGAATAGCGGAGTAAGGTTTAGGCCACACTTCAAAACTCATCAATCTGCGGAGATAGGAGAATGGTTTAGAGAGTTCGGTGTCGTGTCCATTACCGTTTCATCTGTTGACATGGCCGTTTATTTTTCGAAGAACGGATGGAAGGACATTACGATCGCTTTTCCCGTTAACATTTGCGAGATAGAGAGGATAAATGAGCTTGCAAGCAAAATTTCCTTGAATCTTCTAGTGGATTCGCATGAAACGACCCTTTTCGTAATTGACAATTTGAAATATAAGTCAAGAGCATGGATCGATATAGATGTCGGGTATAAAAGGACAGGTGTCTCTTGGGAAGAGCCTGATAAGGTTGCGAGGCTTGCAGCGGAAATTGAGGGTTCAAAGAATCTCTCTTTCGCTGGCGTTTTGACACATGCAGGGCACTCTTACAGTGCGAAGTCGACCAAAGAGGTTGGACAAGTGTATTTTGATACATTGAATAGAATGAAGTTCGTGCAGAATCGACTAGAGGCGAAGGGCTTCTCGAATGTCGAGACATCTGTTGGCGACACACCTACCTGCAGCATTACAGAAAATTTTGATGGATTAGACGAAATCAGACCCGGAAACTTTGTATTCTACGATGTCATGCAGCTTAAGTTGGGTTCCTGCTCCGAAGAAGATATCGCAGTTTCATTGGCTTGTCCAGTTGTTGCCAAATGCAAGGAGAGAAATGAGATCGTTATTCATGGTGGTGCAGTGCATCTTTCAAAAGAGTTCATTTTGGATGAAAAAGGCAGAGAAAATTTCGGGTATGTATCTGTGCCTCAAGAGAATGGGTGGGGTCCAATCCTTCAGAATGCATATGTTTCCTCACTAAGTCAGGAACATGGCATTGTCAAGGCAGTCAATGATTTATTCGATAAGATCCAAATCGGAGACATGCTTATGATCATACCGGTTCATTCCTGCCTAACTGCAGATCTCATGAGAGAATACGTGACAACTGAAGGCAAATTATTACAAATGATGCCCAAGTTTCTTTAGCAATTTCTTCAAGTTTTTTGGTTTTAACTCCCTCCAGACAGAACCGACGAGTTGAAGACAGACTTGATTCCATGTGCCAAATATCGCGCGCGCTACTCAGGGCTAGCCTAGGAGAACCAGTGCAGCGCCCGTTAATAATGGCATAGTAAGATTGTCGTCCAACGGCAAGGGGAGGCACTCAATGATCATGGCTACTGCTGCTCCAATTAATGCCTTAAATGGAGACACAAAGAATACTCCAGCCAAGAGGGCAAAAACGAATCCTGCTACTGAGCCTTCCAGAGTTTTTTCTTTGTTGAATGAGTACGTTCTTTTTCCGAACATGCCTCCAAAGATTGAGGCTGCGCTGTCGCCAACGGCGAATGTTGCAATGGCTGCGCTGCTTGCCGGAATAGGAAAGAGCACTAACGTTAGCAAAATGCCTAGAGCGAAAAGTATGGGAGCAGTGGCAAACTCATAAAACTCGGCTTGCGTTGCTGCGTGGCGAGTTATTTCAGAGATTATAGGCATGCTTTTCTTTTCCATTCTTGCCAATTCAGAGGTTGCGTATAAAGCGCTGACGACTAAAATGGACATGGCGACTGGGTAAGCACCTACCAAGCTTGAAATGATCGGAATTGCGAAACCACTCGCGTGAATTGCTTTTCGAAGCACTCTGTTTTTGGATAGCCTGTTTCCTTGACGCATTGGTTCCCCCCTTATGAAGGGCATTATTTCCACAAGCTTTCCAGCTGCTAAGACGTCTGCCTTCATTCTTATATCAAAATCAGAATTGTAACCTATCTTCAAAGTTTCTGGAAGGAATAAGGGTGCGTTATTTCGATCGTCTGCAACGACAACGCAATCTTTTGGGTCCAATCGCTCGATTTTCAGGATACGTTCGAGAGCTAAAAGCTTCCCGTCGCGTTCTATGACATCTCCCCAAATCTCGCCTTTAAAAATCCCCTCTTCAACTTCCAGCTCAAAACCAAAAGCATAGTCCGCTCTAAGCGTCGAGGCTAGATCTTTGACAACGATGGTTGGCAATCCAGAGCTTATTAGCGCAGTCTTCCAACCTTGCCTCCTGAGTTCTTCAAATACTTCTTTACAGCCGGGCGTCAAGGGAATCTGTCTAAAAATCTGCACAAGCTCTTGAACCTTGATGCCTCTGAAAATTCGAAACACGCGTCTGAGGGTCGATTTCACCGAGATTAGACCTATTTCATAAAGGAGGCCATAGAAGATTATCTTTGCAAATTGCGAAAATCCGAGGGTCATACCAATTCCGAAGAATAGATAGCGGTGTTTAGGGATTAGCACACCTTCAACGTCGAAGATTACGAGGCCTGGCTTTTTCATTTTGTCGTTTCCCAATTATGTACTCTTTTAATCATTGTTTGCATTCGTTACGTTTGAACCTTTTCATATTTCTACTTTAACGCAAATAATATATGTTGAGCTTAAAAGCTATTATTGACTGCGTTGATTCGGCGATTCACTATGTCAAAAATGATGATTCTTTACTATAGTAGGACTGGCAACACAGGGAAGATGGCGAATGCTGTGCTGGAAGGGGCCAAAACCGTTCAAGGCGTGGATTGTGAATTAAAGTACTTTGCAACGCCTGAAGAGTTGGCTGATGTGGATGCAGTAATTATTGGAATGCCAACGTACCATCATGACATGACATTGGATATGAAGAAATTGCTGGAAGAAATTGCAGTTAAAGGGGTAAACTTGAAGGGTAAGATTGGGGCGACCTTTGGTTCGTATGGATGGAGCGGAGAAGCTCCGCGTCTAGTCCTTGAGGTAATGGAAAACAAGTTTGACATGAGAGTTTTGAAGCCGCCATTGCTGGTTAGATATGAACCTGACAGTAAAGGTTTAGAAGAGTGCAGAAAGTTAGGGAGAAATGTTGCTGAACAGAGCCTTGGGTAAACATGGATCAGATGTTGAAAAAGGAATTGCAGAAAAACAGAAGTAGACCTCGCCAATGCTCTGGAGGGCATAGGCAGAAGGGCTAATCTAAAATTCTTATATCTTCTAAGCTTTTAAGGCTCGTTTCTTCGGCAGTTTTGACTATTCCAAAATCTATCCGTACTGCAGGTACTAACGTTATGGCCTTTATTGAATCTAGCAAAAGTTGTTTGGCGCGAAGCGCTCTTGCATGTCCATCCAAAATGTAGTATTTGCCTTCATATTGAATGCAAACTATTGGCACCAACAATTCTTTTATGGCTTCCACTTGCTTTTTTCCCACTTGCGGTTGCGTTGGAACCAAGTCTTCTGGATGGACTTGTTCTTGCTTTAGGTAAAAAGGAACGTTATAAATGGCCTCATAATGTTTTAGAATTCCTAGTGTTCGTTGCCAAGCTTTCAGGATAGGGTCCTCTATGTCGCTGACATCTTTTATTGGGAGAGTTTCAAGGGAACGTTTAGGGACAACTCGAAACTTTTTGTCGTCTGGAAATTTTAAAACGTAAGCCCTTGTAGTCTTTTTGAGGAGTTTCTTAAAAATAAATGCGCGGTGGTGACCGTCGACGACGAAATAGTCTCCGTTACGTTTTACAGTTGTTATTGGTACGCCATAGTCTTCTGCGATAACCTTCATGAAAACGAGGGCAAGTTTGTCATTCTCCAAAAACTCTTCCGTAGGGAAAACCTTGTCAAGTGCAACTTCTTCCAAGTCAACTTCAATTTTGACTCCATAGATGATTTCGAAGCTTCTCTTTATGCTCTCAACCCTTCTCGGGGCGTCTTCCAGGCTTGCGAGCACTACTTCTCTCATCGACTATTCAGCCAGTAGACTTTTCGCGCATGACCTAATTAACTTTCTAGTTCAATTCATAAATTGATTAACCTTTTTGTTCTCGCCAGCTTTACATCCCACAAATATTAGGCTCCAAAATTGGCACTGTTTGACTGAAGTTGCCTCTATCATCCTTTTTCTGGTGCTGCTATTCCGTAAACTCCCAGAAAGTTTCCTGTTAAATCTCGTTTGCCTAGGACCATTCTTATGCTCTTTGAAACTTCTTTAAACTCTAGACTTTGTAATAGGCGTGTTGCGTTTGAATTCACTGAAGGGATTCCCACTCTTAATTCTAGGCCATTTTCGTCAAATGAATTTATGCAAGAGGTGATCAGTTTTTTTGCTGTGGCATAATTTTGTGGGTTGCATACCCACGGTCCTATCCAAAACCCACTTTCAGTTTTCCTCGCCATTATGTACCCGTTTATTTTATTCATGCTCCTTGAAACGAAACAGTATTCTGGATAATCCCTAAAGAGGCAATCTAACACTTTGAGACGGTTGACTCCAAAATACTGGGCGTCAAATTCCGCAATCTGTTCAAGTTCTTCCTCTTTCATATGTTCCAAGAATTTGCTGAAAGACGTGATGCCTCTTTTTCCAATTCTGGCAAACCTTATTGAATCGCACTCGTCGATGAATCCGAGTTTTCGGTACAAGTCCGCGATGGACTGGACAGCATCAAGTTTTATGGTCTCTACACCGTGGCTAAACATATAGTTGATGGCTTCTTTCATGAGCGTGGTCGCGATACCTCGCTTCCTATATTCTGTTTTAACTATCAATAGTCCTATCCATCCGATTCTGCCATAGTTAAATGAGAAGACATGACCTGCTTGCTTCCCGTCAATCTCTGCCACGAAACAGCCTTCACCGCACGCACATTCCACGCAGCGGTTTATATCACAAGGTAGGTCCATCCAATTCTCATGCTGTGTCATCTGCAGTACGAAATTCCTGTCAGATCTTCTCAGAGGCCTAATACTAATCATGCTAGCCCTTCCCCCAAGAAGAAATTGCTAGTTATTAGTTGTTAAAAACATAAGCTTTTACTTGGAATAAACATATTGCGTTCTGGTAAGAGGTTGATGCGCACGCTTAAGCGCACGCCAAAGACTTGTTCGGAGCCTGTGTTAAGGAAAGTGCAGAGCCAAATATTGCCGATGTCACATGAAAGACAACCGGACTTTTTTTGTGGAATGGTTACTTTGCGAACACAATGTCCTGTTTGGAAGTGGATGAATTGAGTTTTAGTTATCCCAGAGACGCTCGTTATCGATGCATAAAATGTGGAATCTGTTGCGGGGACACAAAAGAAAAAGTTAGACAAATTCTCCTGCTATACACAGAGGCAAAAAGAATTGCTGAGGTTACATCAAAGCCAATTGACGAATTTGCAGAAGAAATTGCAGGCCATGAACCTTATGTTTACGAAATGAGAAAGACAGCTGAAGAAAGAAAATGCGTTTTCCTAAAGAAAGAACGCTGTGCTATCTATGCGTCAAGGCCGCTTATTTGCAGGTTCTATCCATTCGAATTACGTGTCAATGAAAATGGAAAACACGAGTTTCTCTATACGACCGAGTGTCCTGGAATAGGCAGAGGCAAAAGATTAACAGAGAACCACTTTAGAAGACTATTTCGGCAGCTGAAAATTCAAAATGCTCGCCGAAAAAGGATTAAGAAAGAAGACTAGCGCACATGCTGTGTTGTGTTCCTAACCTGAACAGGCGCCTAGAACTGTTGAAGTACCTCATTTTTCTCCAGAATATAACTGCAATAATGGCACTTCAACAATAATGGCTCTTCGGATTCAACATAAAACTTTGCCTCTACAGGCTCATTGCTGTTGCTTATACAAGCCGGATTTGCACATTTAATTGTGTCTTCGATGATCTTGGGCAACTTAACCCGCAGTTTTTCCACGACACTGTAGTTGCGAATAATGTTAATGGTTGCATGGGGAGCCACCAGCGCGATCTTGTTGACTTCCTGTGGGTTCAGCGCGCGCCCTTCGATCTTAACTATGTCCTTGGCTTTGAAGCGCTTACTCGGCACATTTATGGCAATTGTCATCACTCGCTTTTCCTGCCCAGTTATCCTCAAGATCTTGATTACATCTAATGCGTAGCCGCCACTGATGTGGTCGATAACAGTGCCGTCCTTAATTTTGGAAACGCGCAACTCGGTCTCACTCATTTTAAACACTTCACTCAAAGAGGCTATACCTTGGTTGCAAATAAAGATTTTTTATGACTTGAGAATTTCTCATTGGCGCGCGCGTTACGTTGTCTTTTCCAGATTTTTGACTAGGTTCTTGTTTTCGCTTTAATTTTGGGTAAAATTTCCTTTTGCATTTGCTTGATTCCGAAGGTTGTGATTGTGTACTTTTCGTCAGCTACTTTTGACGCTATTCCGTTTTTGACAAGTTCGCCGAGGCGTGTACTTGTGATTTTTGCGCTTTTTCCAAGTTTGACTTGCAATTCCTCTTTTGAAACAGTGTCCCCTTTAAGCAAAGCTAGTCTGTAGCCTACGTAGTTTGCTAGAAGCCACAAAGTCAAAGTCTCATTATCCGTCAGTCTGCTCTTGGAAACCAGCAGATTAGGGCCTTCAGGTGAAAAGGCGACGACGCCTTCGCAATCCTTTGCAAGCTTTTGTAGGTCCACATTAAGTAAGAGTTTATTTGCAACATCAAATGAAGGAATAAGCTCACTAAAAAACTTGCTAATTAGAAGCCAAACTTCTTCTGGGCCACCGGAAACGGTTTTTTCAACATCTTTGTATCTTATTTGAACCGTGAGTTTGTCCTTTTCTCCTGTCAACCCATTTTTCCTCTAAGTTTTGCCAGTACTTCGTCTTCGATCCACTTCTCGCCCTGAATTGTCAGCTTAAATTCTGGCCTGTTCGGATCTGGCTTAAAAACTTGTCCTCTTTTGGTCATCTCGTTAAGGCGGGCTGGAACCATGCATTTTATTCCGCTTGATTCCAAGAGTTTTGCTATTTGTGCTCCCGTGCTCTTTTTGTCTTCTGAGGCGTACAAGGTTAAGCCTATCGCCTCATAGTGGGTAAGATTTTCGCGGGTTACTATGACAGGGCCTTCGGTAGTGAATTCAACTATGCCCTTCAGCTGAACTCTAGATGGCATTAGTCTGCTTGAAGCGAAGTCGGCGATTTTTTCCATGAAGTTCTCGGGGAAAGTTTCAATTATGCTGAGAATTTCCTGTGGGTTCTCCCCCTCTATTACAATTTCGCCGAAAGGCGTTTTTATTCTAGCCTCAACTTTCTTCATTGTGCTTCTTCCTTAAGACTTGAGGTTTTTCCTTGAGCAAGTATGTAGACGACACCTGCATTTGTGTTCCAGCGTCTGATTGTTCCTTTCTTGACTAGTCCTGCGAGACCTCCGGTCAAAACGCGGACTGAGTAGTCTAGCCCATTGGCTTTCAACGCCTCTTTGAGTTCTTCCATTGTTCTTGGTCTCCATTTTCCCCAGTCAGTTTCAAGCATTCTCAAAATGGCCTCTTCGCGTTTTTCCGTAGGTACTATTTTAGGATATTTCTGTGCAGGCGCTTCTACCTTAGGCGCTTCTGCCTTTACAGTGAGCGTTGCCACCGTTTTCGGTCTCAGAGTTTCAAAGGCTTTTTGAACATTGATGATTAAGTTTGGCAAGTTTTCAATGGTCTTCAATACTTCTTCGTTGGTTCCTCTAATCTCCACTTCATGTTCGCCCAATTTCACACGGAACGCAAAGTTGGCTTCTTTAACTGTTTTTTCTGACACTAGTATCCCGTGATATAAAAGAGCGCTGGAGCTTTTTAGAATTTGCGTATAATGATAGCGCGCACGCTCGAAACAAGAACAGCATTAAGCCTTTTACAAACAGCGGCGTTCCTCGCGTCGAAAACATCCTCGATTCCTCACTCATCCATCAACCTCTGAGCCTCAACCTCAGCCTCATTCATCCTTGGTGATCTTCAACCTCGTCCACTACAATCTCAACTGCTTCAACCTTTTCCAATATCTTCTCCTTATTCACCTCACACTCGCCAAGAACCTTCTTAACCTCAAAAAGGACATTTCTGGACGTGAAAGACTCAAATCGACCAAGCCTTTTCAGAAACTCGGCTGAGAAACGCCATAACTCCCTACCAGTTTTCGGATCCGCCTCCGCGCGCGAAAATGCACACTCGTTCGTTTTCAAAATCTTCTTACAATACGGATAATGTTTCATTATTACGCGCGCTTTTATGAGAATGTTGCGAGTTTCTTCGCAAGGTATTTATAAATAGCTTGCGAGTAAATTAGCGCGCGCGAGAGAAGAACACATGTTGAGATGCCGGCGTCAGTTTTCTTGCTTCTATCATAGCTACCAAAATGAATGAATCGTTCCAATAGTACAGACTTTCACTTTTACTGAAGCCTCTCTGTGTTTTTAGGGCGCACTCTGTTCGTCAAAAAGTCCATCACATGTTTAAACAAGCAAAAACTGACTTGCAACCATTTTTGACCATTTATTTAATTCCTCACGCGCGCTCAAAAAGGTTGGTTTTCTATTTTTCTAGTCTCTTTCTTACAAGTTCGCTGACCGAGTCTGCCTTTGCCCTCCCTCGTGCTTCCTTCATAACCATGCCCATAATAGCCCCGAAGGCATTTTTCCCGAGTCTTTCAACTATGCCTCGGTTCGCTTCGATTACAGTGTCAATGACTTTTTCAAGATCTTCCTTTGAAAACATATGCAACCCCAAGCTGTTGATCGCCTCCCGCAAGGTTTTATCTTCATGCTTAGATAGCCAACTGACTACTTTTGGTGCTGCTTCCTTTGTCAGCTCCCCAGAGCCTACGCTCTTGAAGACATCTCTCATCTGATTTTCTGAAATTTTCTCCACTTGGATGCCGTCACGTTTCAATGCCTTTAAAGTTTCAGTCAAAAATGCGGCGATTGTTGTTGGCGAAACATTGCTTTCTTTTGCAATAATCTCGAACAGTTCACTATATTCAGAGTCAAGAATCTGCTTGGCTAATTTCTCGTTAAGCTTGTATTCTTTTATTAATCTCTCGCGTTTTTGTTCTGGTAGTTCTGGCAAGTTTGAGCTAATTTTTTTGACAAAGTCTTCTGTTATTTGTGTTGGTGGAATATCAGTTTCAGGGTACATTCTTGCTGCTCCAGGCCTAGGTCTCATATAACGTGTTGTTCCATCCGGGTTTGCGGCTCGAGTTTCTTCAGGCACTCCCTTTATGGCTTCTCGGGCCCTTTCTACAACTGCCTTCAGGGCGTCTGTAACGTTTTCTGCATTGTCTGCAACAAAAACCACAGCATCTCCCTCTTCAGCTTTTGCAGTTTCCTTTAATGCTTCAACTTCTTCTAGCGTTATTCCGTAAGCTGGCAGCTCGTCTGTATGGAATATCCCGCCAACTCTTCCCCAGAATCTTGCTCTGTCAGCCATCTCTGTTCCAAGGCGGAAATTCGGCAGAAGTTCACGCTTTAGAAAGCCCTTGAATCTTGGAAGTTTTACGGCTGAAACTTGTTGATTTTTATCAAGTGCTTTTCGAATGACTTTGCATTTTGTCTGCTTAAAAACGCTTGCTACGTCAAAAAACTCTTCTTTTATATCTTTTTCTTTCACTTCGTTTTTCTTTAATTCTTCACTTATCTTTATGAGGTTTATTTGCCGCTGGGCTTCATATTCAACGACAACCGAGATGAGTTCCAGTTCTTGAACACCCTTAATTTCTGTCAGCGCGCCGTTTGGAACTGATATGTTTACGTCCTGGCGAATTGTACCCAAGCCCCGCATGACTTTTCCAGTAGCTCTGTAAATTCTTCCAATAGCAAGCGCAACTTCTTTTGCCTCCTTTGGCGAACTTATGACGGGCGCTGTCGCAACTTCTATTAGTGGTACACCCAAACGGTCTATGCGATAACGGATTGTAACGCCTTCCTCCTTGCCTGTCTTTCTCGCCGCATCCTCCTCTAGACCTACATGTTGAATTGGAATGATTTTCTCTCCAACTTTGGTTTCGCCATTCAAAGCAATTACGCAGGTTCTCTGGAAACCTGTAGTGTTCGAGCCGTCTATTACAGTTTTACGCATTACATGAATTTCATCAACAGGCTTCGCTTTGATTATCGATGCAACTGTTAAACCCGTTTCAACCGCCTCCATGTTCAACGGATGCGGCGGTTCCTCATCCATCTCTACAAGACAAGAAGAAATGCAATTTGCCTCGTAGAGAATTTTTACTCCTTTTCGAAACTCGAAGTAGGCTGCAGGGTCTATCTGGCCCAATTCACTTTGGGTTGGTCTGAGTCGGCGTAAAAATGATATCTCCGGCTCTCCCTTGAAAAGCTCGGGCTTGCAATTGCAGAACAATTTTGCAGCGGTGTCCAATTGCTGGTGGATTTCCAAGCCAACCTTTAAACCGATTTTTTCACAGTCTATCTGCACTGAGGCTCGATCCTCCCTATTCAAGGCCATTTGTGTCTGGAAGCGTTCGCGGCGAAAACTCTCCTGCAATATTTTCTTTTAGAAGCTTTTTGGCTTCTTCCAAGTTTTGCGTTTGCCCAAAAATCCACATGAGCTTGACAAGAGCTGTTTCAGGGAGCATATCTTCTAGGGGAATTACGCCGAGGGCCATTAGATCTCGGCCTGAATCGTATACGTTCATGTTTACGCGACCCCAGATGCATTGGGAAGTCATGGTGACCAAAACATTATGCTCTATGGCGTTTCCTATGGGCTCGAAGCAATAGTTGCCGATGTGGCCTAAGCCTGTTCCCTCTATGACTAAGCCCTTGTAGCCTTTCTCCACAAACCAGTCTATTATCGCAGGGTTCATGCTTGGATGGAACTTTACTAGGGCAACTTTTTCGTCAAAGTCAGGCCTCAAGGCAAGCATTTTTGCTTGGTTACGTTTCTTGTATTCATGTGTTAACATTGTTACCTTTTGGTCTTGTATTTTTGCGATGGGCGAAGCGTTTACAGGTTCAAATGCGTCTCTTCTGCTTGTGTGGCATTTTCTAACTTTTGTTCCTCTGTTAATTGTTATGGAGGTATCTGAGGTTGTTTCATGCATTGCCACAACGACCTCGGCGAAGGGAGCTTCTGCAGCGGTTTTAACTGCACCTATAAGGTTTGTTGCTGCGTCAGAACTTGGGCGGTCTGCGGAACGTTGCGAGCCCACTAGGATCACTGGAACTGGCACATTCTGTAGTGCAAAGCTTAGAGCTGCCGCTGTGTATCCCATTGTGTCTGTTCCGTGGGCTATTACAACGCCGTTGGCGCCTTGATTTATTTGGTTGGCAACAGCTTTGGCTATTTCAGTCCAGTGTTTGGGGGTTATGTTTTCGCTGAAAAGGCTTAGCAGTATATGGGCATCTATGCGTGCTATATCAGCTAGTTCTGGAACAACGCCATATAGGTCGCTTGCTGTCAGGGCGGGTCTAACGGCGCCTGTTCTGTAATCCACGCGGCTGGCTATTGTTCCGCCTGTGCTTATTATGGCGACTTTTGGCAGTGCTGGGTTTTGCTCTGGAAGTGGAGGAGCTGCAAAGGCTGGTCTAGCGCCTTTCCCGATTTTCTCCAATTTCGTGTCTGGCGTTATGCGCACGCCAATGTTGTAGCCGCTTTTCAGTTTTATGACCACGTGCTTTTCGTCGCCATATTCTGATCGGGGAATCAGAATTCCCTCGTAAACTTCTCCATTCCTTGTTATTCTTATCATATCGCCAACTTCGGCTTGCGAGTTCTTGAGAGCCTTTAAAGCTTCGCCTCTGTAACCTGACTCTTCTGTTTCACTCATTTCTGATTCTCCAACATTTTTGACATGTAAACTCCATCATACTCATAGCCGAACCGCATATAGTACTGTTTTGTGCCCAAGGCACTTATAACTAAGATCTTTTTTAAATCATAATCCTCTCTTGATATGCGTTCTGCCTCAGTTAATAGGATGCCGCCGTAGCCTTTGTGCTGCCATGCCTTGGCCAAGTGTTTTCCAACAGGCACCAGCGGTCCATAAACGTGGAGTTCCCGCACTATTGAACATGGCGTCGCTTTTACTTCTGGCCTGTGAGCTGTCGCTGAGGGAATACGCAAGCGCAGGTAACCTATCAAAAAGTCATTCTTAGGGTCTTCGACTGAAATGAAAATTTCTTCGCCTTCAGATGCGGCATAATTGATGGTTAAAACCTTAATCCTTTCAGCCTTGGGTTTCACTTTTTCGGTTGCCATTCTGTGGCCTACTTCTCTGCAGCGTATGCATCTGCATCTCAGATGCTGTTCGGCTAGTTTTTGTTGTACCAACTGGCG
>CAZDZM010000024.1:5604-19305 GCA_964509945.1 uncultured Candidatus Bathyarchaeia archaeon | reverse complement strand
ATTCTTCTTATTCTCCTAGTTAGAAACAACGCCACAACCATTAGTAAGGCGAATGAAATAATTGTTGTAAGTGTACCTAAAGCAAACCACTTAGGAGTCGGAGCCTGTACTGACATCTGGTTGAAAACATAAGTAGGTATAGTTCCAATACCTGCAATCACAAAGGACGACCGCAAGAGTTCGCCCAAGGAAAGCGTGAAAGCAAAGATAAACGCTGAAATGACTTCTGCTCGGATCAGCGGAAGAGTAATTTTGGAGAATACTCTAATCTCGTTTGCTCCCAGTGATCTCGCCGCATTTTCATATTCAATCATTTCTGGGTCAAACCTAGCCAGAGTTAAGATCAACCCAAATGGCACAGTGTACACGACATGCAAGGGCAGAACCGTCCATAGAGAATACTCCCTTACGCCTATGGTTTTGTAAAGGATATTCATGCCTAAACCAGAGATAATTGGGGGTATAATAAAACCTAAGAGCAACATGTAGAAAAACATGTCTCGCCCGTGGAATCTACGACGCAAAGACAAGGCAGAGACCGTTACTAGAGGTGTTGCAATCACGGCTGTTGACACTCCTAACAATATAGAGTTGGAGATAACCCTTAAAATGTAAGGGTCGTTCAGGATTCCGCTTCTAAATCCGGTGATCACCGCCTCTCCGACATACCAGTAAAGGCTAAACCGGTTAATCGGAAGGGCTATGTTTTGTTCGGCGTTGAACGAAAGTACTATTATCAGTATTATTGGAAGCATGAAAATAAACATAATAATAGCCGTGTATATTCCTAGGAGCGTTTTCATTCGATCCCGCACATCACAGCACCTCACTCATAAAACACTTTTTTAATGTTAGCGACTTTGAGAAGGACGTATATTACCGCCATCGTAACCGCTAGTAGCAAGACGCCAAAGGCAGAAGCAATCGGCCATTGGAAAAGCCAAGCATAGTTTTGTACCACTTTTCCCAGCATTTGCAGTCCCCCTGCCCACAGAGACGGAGTTACATAGTCACCGATCGTTGAAACAAAGACGAACATGAATCCCACGATTACGCCAGGAAGCGACAGCTTAAACGTCACGTGATAGAATGATCGGGATGGCGTCGCTCCAAGCGACTGCGCAACGTCCAATAGCTCTGGATCCACCCTACTTAAAGCCAAGTATATCGGGAATAACATGAACAATACATTAGTTTGAATCCATATTATCAGCAACGTCCAGCGGGTAAACAACAGCTCTGCAATTGGTGTCTGAGTTAGTCCCAAGGACAGCAGCAAATAATTGACTATACCTTCCCTTCCCAAAATCGAAAGCCACGAAATACTTCTAATGCTCCAATCAACCCAGTAAGGTATTACAAGCAGAAAAGTTATCACGTTTTGAAGCCTAAAATTTTCTACCTTGAAAGCCAAGAAGTACGCAACAGGAAAAGCGATCACAAAAGTTGCTACCGTCGCGAGCAGAGACATGCCTAAAGTGTCTCTAAGAACAATGTAAGTTGTTGGCCGCGTGAAGACTGCAAGGAAATTCTCAAATGTTACTTTCGTAGGATCAAATGTCACACCTGCTCCTTTATTAAAGGATAACAGCAAAACAGAAGCCGTCGGTGCAAACATAAAAAGAATCGAGATTACTAAGGGCGGCAAGATCATAAGGTAAACTGAGTTTCGAGACAGAAACCCCTTAAGGCTCGCCTTTTGCGGCAAGGTCATATCACCTACCGTAGATGATGTCTTCTATCTTCACGCCCTTAGCCATTGAGGGTTTATCCATGATATTGCCATGCTCAGCGTTCCAGCCAAGAGTATAGGTTTTTCCTTTTTCATAAATGGCAGGCTCAGCACGAACTTTGAGCTCAACATTTCCTTTGGTCATGAACAAGTATTCTATGACTTCACCAAAGAAGTAATAGCTGATTAGCTCAGCTTTTATCGTATTATCAAAAGTGTCTGAATCTTTCATTATTTGTATTTTATCAGGCCTGACGCCGTAGGCAATTTTCTGTTCCTTGAGGTCAGCATCCCCCAGATATGTGCCTGCCAACTCTCCTAATTCGGTTTTGACTACACACTCCCTCTTCTTTTGCGAGACAACATATCCGTTGATCAAGTTGATGTCCCCGACAAATCTCGCGGTAAATACAGTCTTAGGATTATTGTAAATTTCTCCAGAAGTGCCTATCTGCTCAATTACCGCATTACTCATGACGACTAATGTGCGAGCCATGCTCAACCCATGTTCTTGAACGTGAGTTGTTAGAATCCAAGTGTTACCCAGTTCCTTCTGCAAATCTCTGAAGTCGTCCATCATTTTCCTCTGCAATCTGTAGTCAACGTGGCTCAACGGCTCATCAAGTAATAGAATAGAGGGATTCACAATTATCGCACGCGCGATGGAGACTCTCTGTCTTTGACCTCCACTTAACTCGCCCGGCCACCTTTTTTCAAAACCTTCCAAACCGACCATTTTCAAGGCATCATTTACTTTTTTCTTGATTTCTGATTCAGCTTCACGTCTCATCCGCAATCCAAAAGCAACGTTGTCGTAGACTCGCATATGAGGGAAAAGTGCATATCTTTCAGGCATCAAAGCGATATCACGTTTGTAGGCTGGCACGTTTTTCATGCTTTTTTCACGTATGTAAATATCTCCCTCATTCCAAGGAAGTATCCCTGTAATACACTTGAGTAATGTGCTCTTGCCGCAGCCGCTCGGTCCCATAATCACAACGAAATCGCCCTCTTCAACCTCGAAAGAAACTTTATCTAGCGCCAGTACTTCCTTTCCATACCACTTGACTAAATCTTCGACTTTCAGAACGCCGGCCAATTTTCCCACCGACGAAAGCTTTGTTTGATAGGCTTAGAAAATATCTTTTATAAAAGTTTTGCCATATTTGCGTGTGTGGAAAACTTTTTATAATATTTACTTTGATATTAGCCTTCGGAAAAGGAGGCAAAATTATTGCCTTATTTGCTTGATTTAGAGCTAGGCAAAACGGCCTACGTTGTAATCAACAAGCTGTGCAAAGTCAAACCCGGCGAAAGCGTTTTGATAACGGTGGATGGCCCTGAAGAGTGGAGAGTTGCAGAGGAAATAGCTAAGGCAGCCCAAGCCGCTGAGGCAAAGGTTATGGTGGCGTGGCATTCTACACCGGCTGGCTACGGCAAAGTTGGGGACGCCTACTTGCCAGATCCACTGAAGGTTGCAATACCGAACACGGATGTGTGGATTGAACTGAACAACCAATGGCTGCTCTATTCAACCCCTTGGGATGTTGCGATGAAACCTGCAGTCGAAGGAAAGGGACGTGTCAGATACCTGTTCTTAGGCGGCTTAAGCGTAGATCAGATCGTTCGCTGCGTCGGAAAAGTTGACATAGACACTCAAGCGCAATTCCAAAACATGATCGTTGACATGACTCAAAAGGCTAGAAAGATGAGGATAAGGACGCCGATGGGAAACGACGTGTCCTTTGAAAATGATCCTAAAAGACCGGTTACAAACGAGCTTTTCGCTGATGTTCCCGGCCCTCACTTCCTTTTGGGGCAGATAGGTTGGGCTCCCATCGAAGAGACGATAAATGGAACCATAGTCTTTGACGGCTCATTCTCTGGAGGCGGTGAGGCTGACCTAGGCATTTTAAAGGAACCTTTCAAACTTGAAGTTAAAGAGGGCAAGATAGTCAACATATCCGGCGGAAGAGAAGCTGAAATCGTCAAGAAGTGGCTGAAAAAACTCGGAGACCCGAATATGTATTACGTGGCCCACGTTTGCTATGGTTTCAACCCGGGCGCAAGACTTTCTGGACTGTGCACGGAAGATGAGAGGGTCTGGGGATGTACCGAGTGGGGCTTCGGTAATCAGGGACCAATGTTCAAGGCTAAGGGTATAACCGCAGTGTCACATTGCGATGGCATCTGTCTAAACTCTTCAGTTTGGATAGACGGCGAGCAGATAACTGCCAAGGGAAAAGTTGCACATCCAGATCTGGCCAAGTTAGCGAAGAAACTAGGAAAAGAATAATATCCTAAATCATCACTCTTTTTTTATCTATTAGGAGGAGATATGTTTTGAGTAAAAGCTTTAAGATACGTGTAATTATTCCTAACACCTCAAAAGATTTTCTGAAAAACCACAGAGCTGAACTGCAAAAGGAATTTCCGGAAATAGAAGTAGTCTCATTATCAGCCGGCCCTGAATCTGTGGAAGATTTCCTAGATGAAGTCATAGCAGGCCCAGACACGATACGACTTGTCAAAGATGCCGAGGAAAAAGGATTCGATGCCGTGGTAATAAGCTGTTTCGCTAATCCCGCAATTGACGCTTGCAGATCTGTTGTGTCAATACCTGTGGTGGGAGCAGGAATCGCCTCTCTTTTGACCGCTTTATCGCTAGGAGAGCGAATAGCAGTTGTCACGGTCTTGAAAGAAACAATACCTTCCATAGAACATTTTGTGAAAATCCTAGGTCTAACTTCTAGCGTGGTGTCTATAAGAGCCGCCTCAATAGGAGTTCTGGAGCTTGAAAAGGACAAGGAAAAAACGTTTTCAGCACTCTTAAAGGAAAGCTTGGCGGCAGTAGAAGAAGACAGAGCTGATGTAATCGCACTCGGATGTACGGGGATGGCTGGAATCGATAAAGCCTTAATGAAAGAACTGAAGAAGCGTAATTACGAAGTGCCAGTCATCGACCCAGCCAGAACTGCCATCAGATGGGCTGAGATGCTCGTAAAACTAGGATTAAGCAGCAGCAAAGCGACCTATAAGCTGGCACCACCCAAGAAGAGAACGGTAGCCGCAACGAAATTCTAGCCTAACAGCCAAAGATTGATCATTAACGCCACAAGAAGCCCAGCTTTGCAATTTACTTCAAAAAGCTTCATTTAACGTAAACATAATCCTTAACAATCAAAGAATAAAAAAGGGAAATTCAGGCTTTTCCGAGTTTTTTGGCTAGTTTTACAAGTTCTGGGTGGATTACTTTGCCGTTGCCCGTTATTTGTACGTTGTCAAGCCATACTGAGGAGTTGAGGCAGATACCGTCGCTGTGTGAAGCCGCCGATCTACCCTTAGGAGGCAGCAGATGCGGCCCTACATTACCAACACCCCACTCGGTACATCCCCAAATGCGTTCGTCTTCGAGGCAGACGCCTGTTAATTTTGCGTTTGGGTGGAACCCGTAGCAAACGTGGGCCATTAGGAACATGTTTGGATCGTTAAAGCTTTTGAGCCAAGTTTCGAATTCTGTGGCCTCTTTCCCGCCCTCGATTTTCACTATTTTGTCTTCTTTGACGGTGAGCTTAACCGGTTCTTTTAACATTCCTAATGGCACTAGTGAACCGTCGAAGACTATTGTTCCATTTACGGAGCCCACTTTTGGCGTCCAAGCTATTTGTCCAGATAAGAAGTGAGGTCCTGGAGTATCCGCATAGCCTGACTCCACCGTAACTGGGTTTTTAGGGTCATCCTTGAAACCTACATCTGTTCCCGCTGGCGTAGTAATGCGCATTGTCTTCGCCTTCCTCGTCATATCGGCAACTTTCTCTTGAAACTCTTTCAGAGCTGGAAAGTCTACTCGGCCTATGCAGCGAACAATCATATTCGTGTCCATTTCGCATAGACACAGATACCTTAGTTTTGGATTCTCTTTTATGGCAACGTCCCAAGGCGTAGAATAAAGTAGCCATTCCGTGTTAAACTCCACCCACGCGTCGGCTTCTTTTAACGCTGCAGCCATCGACTTAAGAGGTAACATTGGATCTGCGGCTTTTCCAATGCCCATGGGGGATGGATGCCAAAGTATCATTGGTTTTGCATCAATTGTGAACGCGGCCCTAGCAGTTGCTTCCACAACTTTAAAGTCGGCTTCGGTATCTGCGGTGATTAAAAATTCTTCACCAGTCTTCAATTTGAACAGCTCTCTGACAAGAAGGCCCGCGGCTTTTCCAAGCTCGAACTCATAACGCTTCGACATCTTCACGGCACCTAACTTTTGGATAGAAGGTAGAATTAACGTGTGCACAAATATATGATTTTTCTATATTGCTTTTCATGCTCCATGAACATGAAAAAGACGCAGTGGTGCCTAAGATGCAATTCATAGAAATTCTTAAATACGGAAAGTCAACTTGTCTTCCTAGGGATAGATGTGATTGGAGCTTGGGAATGGATAATAATATTGATTGTCGTAGTTGTGATAATACTCTGGGGCCCATCAAAGATTCCAGAACTGGCGAAGGCTGTTGGAAGAGCTAAGGGAGAATTTGAGAGGGCATCAAAAGAGTACTCGAGCGGTGCACCGAAAACTGAAACAGAGACCAAGATGTCAAATGACGACATGATAATTGTAATAGCCAAGGGTATGGGAATAAACACAGAAGGAAAAAGCAGAGAGCAAATATTCCAAGAAATAACTAATGCGATTAAGGCAAGTAAAACAAGTTCTTAGTCTAGAAGGCATCTAAAGATGTATAAAGATGCCGAAAAGTCTTCTAAGAGTAGTGAGATGACCTTTTGGGAGCATACAGAGGAGCTCGCGAAAAGGCTTAAGCTCGTTATCTACACTTTCGTTGTTTCGACTATTGTGGCAATGATTCTCCCAGCAGATCTTTCTTTTTTTAATGATCCGATACGATCCTTCAAGCCTTTGATAGGCGTTGTTTTGAAAATAATAAGGGAGCAAGTTCTTCCTTCAAATGTTCACTTGATAGGTGTAGGACTTACGGATCCAATTGAGCTATACGCAGTGGCTTCTATTGTCTTCGGATTTGCTGTGGTAATCCCTGTTTTTGCTTATCAAATCTATAGATTTGTCGATCCTGCACTTCATCCACATGAAAGAAGCGATGTATACCCATTTTTAGGGTCGTTCATGGCCTTGTTCATTTTTGGTCTGGTTTTCGGCTACCTAGTTATCACTCCATATATTATAAGTGCCGTTTTGGTGTTCTTTCCAGCCGTTGGGGCGGAGTTATGGATTTCCATAAACGATTTCTATTTCAACGTGTTTACTACAACCTTATTGACAGGAGCAATTTTCACATTTCCAGTTTTCCTAGTTCTTCTGGTGAGATATGGCATAATTCAAACTAGTTTCTTAACCAAAAATAGAAAATATCTTTATGCTGTTATGCTAGTGTTAGTTTTTATTATAACGCCAGGGGAGGGGGGTATAGCGAATTTCTTGCTTTTTGTTCCCCTGATGATACTTTTGGAATCTGGAATTTTTGTTGCACGCCGCTATGAAAAGCAAGGCAAAGTTGTAGATAGGCGTTCACTCACGGATCGAGTTGAATGCAAATTCTGCAAGAAGTCAATTCCAAAAAGCGCACCTTTCTGTCCAAGCTGCGGAAAATCACAAAAGTAGTAAGGCATATTCTACAATACTGCTTGAGTTAAGTCCGAGGATTTGTTAAATTTTTCACCTTTGGGATTTGCCACATGATGAACAGAAAATGGCTCCTTCGGTGAGTGCTGTTCCACAGAATTTGCATCTTCGGGTCGCTTGAGAAACTTTCGCTTGAGGACTAGGTACACCAGCGATTCTTGCTTCAAGGATCGACAGAAAATCTGCCAGCAAATCACGCCTTTCGTCTTCTAATTTGATTTCAACTATAGCCGAGACGGACATTATGAGACCTGTTGCAAGGAGAACACCGCCTAAGAGCTGCAAAAGCACACCAATCAACTCGACCAAGCTAGTATCCGGGATAATATTCAAGATATGGTCTATAAGGCCTATCTGAAGAGGATGTAATGTCATCAAGAGCCCAAACTGACAAACTATTAATCCTAAAATCAGCAAAGTGGAGCCAACTCTCAGAGGCGAATTTCGAGGCATTCGTCCACCTTCCTTTCTCCGTTAATTTAAAAATTTAATTATAAGAAGCTTACTGCAATTAGGGCACATTTTCATTTGCCTAGTAACATCCTACTCTGTTTCAAGCGCGCACTAGAATACTTTGCCTCAATTTCTCTTTTGATTTTCAGGATCGTTTACAACGACCCAGAAATTGAACCATAGAGCAAGCCGAAAGTCACGCTACACGCCCATGCTATGAGCGCATAGGTAAGTACTACTTTCCATTTTACGATTCTTGATACAGCGACCATGTTCGGTATATCATATGGCTGTCCCATAAGCCAAGAAAGCAGAGCTGCTTTTGACATGCCTAGCTGAAGCAGGCTTCGGCCTAGTACGATTTCGACAAGCGTTGGAGTATAAAGTGGGCCTCCAATAACCGAGGCGATTAGTACACCTGTTACTCCTGTTAAATAACCCTCAACTATGTTTTCAGGAGTGTAAGCCGTAACGTAGCCAACTGCAATCAGTCCTATAACGAAGTAAGGCAGTATCTGCTTAGCCAAGAATCCGCCAAACTTCAAGGCTGCAATCAGCCTTTCATCAAGAGGAGGTTTAGCAAGTTCAACTGCCCGCTGTAGAGAGCCGCCGCTTGTTTGATGTTCCTTCTCGATTGCTTTTCCCCAAGACGTTCTGGAGATTATGAAACCCGCGAGGACAGCGGTTGCTAGGGATACTATTATGCGCACTGCAGCAATTTCCCATGAGAGAAATTCGCCTGTTATGAGTATAGTCAATATGTTTGCAGCTGGCGCCATCAAAAGAAACGTGATTGCCGGACCTATTCCCGCTCCAGTGTAAAGTATTCCTGCGAACAAGGGGACCATGGTGCATGAGCATACAGTGAAGAATGGGGCAAGTCCAGCTCCGATGAGGTATCCTGCAGCTTTGCTACTGCCCATGTACCGCGTTATGATGTCTTTCGGCATGAATTCGTAAACTAGGCCTGCTGCAGTGAAGGCGAATAGGAGGCAAATCCAAGCGTGGCTTATGTAATCCCAGAGATAGTAGAAGGGAATTTCATACCAAGCATATTTTGAAAAGTCTGCGGGCTTAAGCGTCGGGGCGAGGGAGTAAGCCATTATTCTGCTGTAAATAAGTAACCCTATTACCACGAGCACAAATAGCAAGAGTAGTGCTGTTCTAAATTTTCTTGCGAGCTCTGGATCCACGCTTAGGCACCCTTCTCGGCGGCGTCCCGCATCAGTTTTTCAATCTCTCCTTCGCTGGGTACTCTTCCCATGAATTTCACTACGCCGTTGATAGCTATGGCTGGAGAAACTAAAACTCCGTATCTGCTGACAACTTCTTTTGAAATAATGTTGGCCTTCTCCACTTTGACGCTTATTCCCGCTTGCTTAAGTTTTTCAGCCGCCTTTTCCGCCACTTTTTTAGCGGTTTGGCATCGGACACAGGCTGGTTCAGGTCCTAAAACTTCAACTTTTACTTCTCTCATGTCTTTTCGCCTTGCTGATTAGCAGAGAATATAGCAATATTTAAATATTGCTATTCTCTTAACTCAGAACGTGCATCCAAGGAATGAAAAACAAGAACAGATTCAAATCAAAAATCTTCTACGCCCTTTCCGATCCAGTTAGACTCGAAATAATCGAGTTTCTGCGCCAAGGAGAAAAGTGCGTATGCGAAATAATTCCACACGTTGGAATCATCCAGCCTCTAGTCTCTCGCCACCTAAAGATTCTAAGAGACTGCGGACTGGTGAAGCAAAGGAAAGACAGAAACAGAAGGCTCTATTCTGTTACTGACCACAAAATATTCGAAATCATTGATTTAGTTACAACAGATCTTGTGGATGCACTTTCAAGACGCGTGATTGAACAAATAGTTTGAAGGAGGAAAAAATGTTGGTAGTGAAGGTAGAAGTTTTCACTGCAGAACCACCATGCGCGGGATGTTCAAAACTCTTGGAAATTGCAGATTTGCTTAAAGAGAAATACATTGAAAAAATTGAAGTTATAAAACATATTGGACCATGCGAAGAATTCAGCAAATACAACTTAACAGTGGTGCCAGCTATTGTATTCAATGAAGGAAAAATAAGAATAATGGGAGTATGCCCAAGCATGCAGACAATTGAAGCTTCACTTAAGGAGATGGGGGTTTGAAACATGCCAATAAAAGTTGAAGTCTTTACTTCCGAACCACCATGCTCAGGCGGAAGATTGTTATTAAGGCTAATTGCTGAGATAAAGGAAGAGTACAAAGACAAAATAGAATTGCAGATTTATCGCGGAATAAACGAGAAATTAAAAGAATACGATATACAAACGAGCCCAGCCATAGTCATCGATAATGACATTCGCATAATTGGAGTGTGCCCAAGCAAAGAGACACTGAAAGAAGCACTAAGAGAAGCAGGAGTAAACATATAGCCTAGAATAATCTGCCCAACCAGCTTGATCGCGCGCGCGATAATCGCTTAGGCAACAAATTTCAATGACGACCAAAAACCGTAAAAATGGTCTGGCCTTCTACCTGCAGCGTGCACGTGTGTTATACTTTTAAAAACTTTAATCATAACATGGAAGTGACAATGGTACAAAAAAAAGTTACACTAGTTGTTCGACAAACTGAAATAAGCAAGATATTCACTGGTGGGTTTCAGCTTCTTTTAGAGGATAACGCGTCAGTCCTTGACGCTATTAAGGCTGTGGATGAAGAAATCAAACGAAAGTGTGAAAAATTCCCGGTGAAGACGTTCAAGAGCTTACTTCACATGGTTTACAATGTTCATGAGAATAGATTCTACAAGCAAGTTGCTGCTTAAGCATACACTATATCAAAAGCATTCTTGGACGTAAGAGAAAACCCTAAAATGCCATTGCCAAACGAAACGACTATAATTTTAGTTCCTCAAGGCGGATGTCAAACTGACTGGGAAGAACCTATTGATTGCTAATGAAAACGTGAAAAAAGGAGGGAGCGGCTACAGTTTTTTGTAGACTGCGTCTTTTTCCCTTGCAGGCTGAATGACTTTTAATCCAATGCTTTGCCCAGCCTCGGCTCTTTGAATATTTTTGTGCTCAATCTGCATTGATTCGACCACTTGCTCAAAATCTGTGGAAGGCCCCTTAATGAGTATATGATCACCAACAGCCAAAGGAGCTGTGACCTCTACAACGACGACGCTGATTTTTGAGAAGAAATGGGTTATGCGCCCAACTTCAACAACATTTTCTTCACTCAAACATTTCATCTCCTAAAACAAGAATAACCATTAATATGCATAAATAATTTATTCAGAGATCACACCTTCCAGATGTGTTGAGAAGGCTTTAATGAGTTTAACGCGCAAGGTTTTACCAAACAGATTGTTTGAACTTTTAATGACAACTGGTTTGTAGGCAAAATTGCGACCAATCCAAGAGTTCGGCAACTTGCCAATCTCGTTAATAAAAATTTCACCTGACCACCCAACCCAACGTTGATTCCTCTCCAAAGCGATTTTTCTAACTAATTTTGCTGCATCACTACTCCGACGTTTAACTTCTGGTAAAGAGACAGAATCCTGCATTTTAGCAGCCTCCGTTCGCGGCCTTGCAAAAAACTTCGACACGTTTACTATGTCTGGTTTAACCGCGCTAATCAGCTGCAGACTCTTTTCAAACGCTTCTCTGGTTTCTCCCGGAAAGCCGCAAATAACATCCGTTACCAGCGTTATATCTGGAAAAGTTTCTCTAAAGGCACTTACAATTCCTTTAAAATCCTCTATGGTGTAAAATCGTCGCATGCGCTTTAGAGTTTGGTCGTCGCCGCTTTGCACCGGCAAATGGAGGAACTTGAAGATTTTTTCGCTTTTAAATGCCTCAATCAAGCGATCTAAAAGCGTCAGCGTCATGTTTGGGGTCATCATGCCGACTCGAATCTTGAAGGCACCTTCAACACTGCATAAGACATTAAGAAGTTCAGCCAAGTCTGTGCCGCGGTCTTTACCATAACAAGCAGTGTCTTGAGAAGTGATCCAGAATTCTCGTATTCCTGAGGCTAAATCTTTTCGTGCTCTTTCAACAACTTCGTCGATTTCGTAGCTTCTCAAGCGACCCCTTGCGAAAACCACACAGCAATAGGAGCACGCACCCAGGCAGCCATAGCTAACTGGGAGAATACTGATTAACGGATTTAATTGCGACCTTGGAAGATTCAACCCTGGTTTAGCATTCAGAGCTCCTTTCAAGTCAACAACTGTCTCACCCCTTAAAACGCGTTTCACAACATCAACAATCCTGCCGCCTGCTGCAGGACCAACAACTCCATTAAAACGCGCCTCCTTGTGTAATCTTTCCGGATTAATCAAGGGCAAGCACCCAGCCACGATCACTTTTTTTCCTTTAGGCACCACCTTCAAAATTTCGATCATGCGGTTTTCTGTCGGTCCTTTAACCGCGCAAGTATTGTAAATGACCAAATCTGCTATCTGAACAGAATCCACTATTTTGTATCCAGCTTCCTCTAAGCATCCGGCCAAAACCTGTCCGTCAGCAAGATTCGCAGAGCAGCCAAAGCTCTTAACCGAAACCTTCATAATTCTCCATCGTGATTCATTAAATGCTTTAACAAGGGATAAAAACATAAGGGTTGCTGAAATAAATAATTAACAGAAATCTGAAAGGATTTTTGGTAAACCTTATAAAAGAAATCACGAACATATTTGCAACGTATTTGTAGCATATTATATAGAAGTATAACCCAAGACAGTTTTTGTGTAGTTCACCGAGGGAGAGAAATATGAAGTTAATAACACTCTATCTGCCTGAAACGTATATAAAGGCTTTAGATAAGCTTGTTGGCGATAGATTCTATCCTAATAGAGCTGAAGCGATTCGTGTAGCTATACGTGACTTAATAAGTGCTGAAGTTTGGCGGAGGAGAACTGTTGACTAGACTGGGTCCTACCGAGCACATATTAAGGTATGCTTGGGATGACGCAGCAACCAGTGAGATTCAATTTCCCGGATGTTGCCGCATAGCCATAATTGGTGTTGGAGGAGCCGGCAACAATACGGTGACTAGACTGATGGAGATGAGTATGTTTGGCGCAGAGTGCATAGCTATAAACACAGATGCTGTTCATCTGAAGGCTTCAAAGGCTCACCAGAAAATCTTGGTAGGAGAAAAACTTGCTAAAGGTATTGGCGTAGGTGGTGATCCTAAACTAGGTAGGGCAGCTATTGAAGAATCGCGGAGACGTATTGAAGATTTGCTCTCCAATATAGACATGGTTTTCATAACTACTGGTTTGGGTGGTGGAACAGGGACTGGAGCAGCACCAGTTGTGGCGGAAATTGCCAGAAGGAAGGGAGCGATAACTGTAGGTGTTGTAACCACGCCTTTCCGCATTGAGAAAGGTCGAAACGAATATGCTAATGCTGCTTTGGTGGAGATGCGAAAACATTGTGACACTGTGGTGGTGATCGACAACAATAAGCTTATGCAGCTTGTGCCGCAGTTGCCCATAAATGAGGCCTTCAGGGTCGCTGACCTGGTTTTGGCAAACATGATTAAGGGAATAGTTGAGACTATTTCAGCTCCAAGTCTAATCAACCTTGACTTTGCGGATTTCAAAACCATTGTTAAAAGAGGCGGGCTAGCTGTTGTAGGCGTAGGCGAATCAGATGCGCCGAACAGGGCGGAAGAGGCCGTGAGGAATGCTTTGAGAAGTCCTTTGTTGGATGTAGATTATGCAGGTGCAACTGGCGCTTTAATTCACGTTACAGGCGACAATCATATGACTATAGAAGAGGCAAACCGCGTCGGCGAAATCGTTACGGAAATGATGGACAATAATGCTTTAGTTATTTGGGGAGCGAGAGTTAAC
>CAZDZM010000024.1:0-5504 GCA_964509945.1 uncultured Candidatus Bathyarchaeia archaeon | reverse complement strand
CGTTACGGAAATGATGGACAATAATGCTTTAGTTATTTGGGGAGCGAGAGTTAACCCAGAAACGGAAGGAAAGTTGAAAGTTACTCTAGTGATGACAGGTATAAATTCTTCGTCCACTCCGATTGCGCTTGGAAAAATCGCTCCACAACTTTATAATCTTGAAGCTTACTCAGAACTGGAGAGATCATTGAATATTGACTTGGATCTCTATCAAATGGAAAACTTTTAACTTTCCCATTTTTGTTAAAATTTTCTTTTAAGCACTAGAAACTCTCTTTTCAACCTTAATATTGTGGGTATGGATTTACCGAAGGGTTCACATAGCCCTTTGCTTATCGCCTTTATTATCGCGTCAATTTCCATTTCAGAATTAATATAGGTGTATGCGTAGCCTATTTCTGGACCATAATGGGCATCAGTACCAGCGACATGCGCAATGCCTAGGCGGGAAGCAATTTGTTGATTTTTCCTTACAGAATAGCTGAAAGGGAAGGCTGAAGAGTTTATCACTTCTATTGCGTCAAACTTTGAGTTTGCATGTTTTCCTAAACTTCCTTTGAGAAGGGCTGTTGGATGGCAAGCGATTGCTATGCCGCCGGCTTTGTGGATCCTGTCAACCGTTTCCTCGACGCTCAGTCCTTTGGGAATTGGCTCCTGAAGGTTAAGGCCAATTATGTGGCCGTTTAGGCTTGAAATTTCAATTCCTGGAATAATTGCGAAGTCTGTTTTTTTGGCTATTTTTAGAGCGCCATCCAGCCTGTCATGGTCTGTTATGGCGACTCCGCCTAACCCGCTTTTTTTAGCGTAGAAGACTAGGTCTTCTGGTGTAATGAGAGAGTCATAGGAGTATTGAGTATGGACGTGAAGGTCTACTCTTATCTGCAATTTTTCAACGCTGCCCTGTCTCTTTTAAGCTGTCATTGCCATGTGTTCTCTAACTTTTGCTAGTCTCTCGTCCAATTTTTGCTCGTCCGCGTCTATTTTTTGGAAGAGAGGTTTAGCCTTAGCTATTTTGTGTTTGGCCTGAATAGGCTTTAAGGTTTCATTCCATCTCTGTTGGTAAACGTTTCCCGGCAGGTTGAGGGTCTTCCAAAGCTCTTCCGCAGTGGATGGAATGAAAGGCGCTGAAACGATAGCGAGAGCCTTAACAATCTGTGCTGCAACGTAGAGAACAGCCGCCGTCTTCCTCTTGTCTTTCTTGATCAGGTTCCAAGGCTCTTTTTCGTTGAGGTATTGGTTTCCCATTCGGCTTATGCTTATCAGAGTGCTTGCGGCGGACTGAAGTCTTGAAGATTCAATGTCTTGAGCAATTGCTTCCACTTTTTCTCTAAGTGTTTTAAGGACTTTTTCGTCATCCGCGTCTAGGGTTTCTGGCTGTGGAATTTGGCCGTCGAATTGTGAATTTATAAAGGCCAATGTTCTATGGATAAAATTGCCAAAGGTATCGTTTAGGTCTGAATTGATTTTTTCAATAAAGAGGTCCCAAGAAAAGTTGGCGTCCTTGGTTTCAGGTCTAATTGCCATTAAGAAGAAACGCCAATAATCTGCTGGAAAAAGTTCTAGGGCTTCATCGATCCATATACCGATTCTCTGGCTTTTGGAAGCTTTTTCGCCTTTGAACTGGAGAAACTCTGTGGCTGAGACGTTCCATGGCAAATTGTAGCTTTCACCTGAGGCCAACAACAGTGCGGGAAGTATTATCGTGTGGAATGGAATGTTGTCTTTTCCAACGAAATAGAGCGTTTTAGAATCTTTGTTGAACCAAAAACCCTTCCATTTTTCTGGTTGTTCGATTTTTCTGAAATATTCAATCGTTGCTGAAACATAGCCCAGAACTGCCTCAACCCAGACATAGATTGTTTTGCCTTCTGCTTCTGGAAACGGCGCTGGGATACCCCACTCAACATCTCTCGTAACAGCTCTGGGTTTCAGTCCTTCTTTTATCCAGTTAAGACTGAAGTTTTTGGCGTTGCTCGGAAATTGCGCGTTGTCCCTAATGTACCTGCTGAGTTCTTCAGAAAACTTTGACAAGTCAATATACCAGTGCTTAGTCGTTTTCACAGTTGGTTTGCTTTTGCATACTACACAGTAGGGATCAATTAGGAAGGTTGTTTCCAAGAGTCTTCCGCAGGCATCGCATTGGTCTCCACGAGCCCGCTCGGAGCCGCAGTAGGGACATTTTCCTTCGACGAATCTGTCTGGCAGAAAGCGGTTGCACTTTTCACAGTAAAGCATTTGTGTTTCTTGAGCGAAGATGTACCCATTTCTGTAGATTTTCATCAAATGGTGTTGTACAAACTCTTGATGTACAGGGCTTTCAGTTCGCGTATAGTTGTCATAAGATATCTCCCACTTCTTGAATAGTTCAGCTACTTTGGCATGGTTTCTATCAGTTAGCTCCTTAGGTGATATTCCCTGTCTTATGGCTTCAACTTCTATTGGCGTACCATGCTCATCTGAACCACTCACCAACAAAACGTCCTCTCCCTTCAACCTATAATATCTGGCAACCACATCTGCAGACAAGACTGAACCTACAAGGTTGCCAATGTGGGGTGTAACGTTTATGTAGGGCCAAGCGGATGTGACTAAAACTTTCCCGAGTTTAACTGCACCTCCAACTTTTCCAGTTTGATTAAGCAATTAGAGATATGAATTCTATTACTTAATCGTTTATGTTGATGGATTTTTCAATAAAAGATAATAAGCCCACGGTTTGAAAGTAACATTGGTGATTGTCATGGAGTTAATGGAAGCAATAAAGGGTAGAAGAAGCGTGAGAAGCTACAAATCACAACGCGTTGGAAAAGAAAGACTAGAAAAGATTTTGGAGGCCGCTAAGTGGGCTCCTTCATGGGCTAATACTCAATGCTGGGAATTTATAGTAATCAAAAACCCTGAAACAAAGCGCCGGCTCTCAGAGACCCTTTCTAAGGGTAATTCTGCGACAAAAGCTGTGGCCTCAGCGCCTTTGGTCTTGGTCGCATGTGCTAAAAAAGGCTTGGCTGGATTTTACCACAATCGTCCAACGACAAGTAAGGGTGATTGGTACATGTTTGACATGGGGTTAGCAATACAAAATCTAACTCTTGCAGCTTATAGTCTGAGCTTGGGAACAGTGAACGTCGGAAATTTTAACGCAGAGGATGCAGCGAAGATTCTTGGGGTTCCAGAGAATGTAGTTGTCGTCGAACTCTTACCCCTAGGTTATCCAGAAAAAACTCCGAATCCACCGCCGAGGAAATCAGTTAAAGACTTTGTCTTCTATGAGGAGTATGGAAACAGAAAGCTTGAGGAAAATCGCTAACGTTTAACAAAATTTTGGAAATTGCTTCTTTTTACTCCGAATTATTTCTTTGCTCCATATTATTTTGCAGTATGCGCACCTATAGAATATCGCTAGTAAATCGGCGTCAACATTAGAATCCTCACGCTAATTTTCGCTGTTGTCGTTATTTGTATTAGGAAGGCATTTTAAAAAATCTACCGTTTAATTGGCTGCAACAACTTCCCGCAGAAGCGCCTTCATAACATTCGCGGATGCGTCGGTTTTTATTCCCTTAGAATCAAAGTGCGTCCGAACCGCTTGAAAGCCCTTTTGATGTAGAGTTTGGAGAAGCGTATTGACCGAAGGTACCGGTAGGGTCAGCTTGTCACTTATGGCGTCGAGAACGTAGTAGGTAATTGGGGCATTTGCCTCACATTTTGTCAGTGTCAAAGTTTTCCAAATTTTCCCGCTATTCTTAAGCGGTATGTGTTTGGCTTTTCTTTCCATAAGTTCGCAAAACTGTCCGTCAATAATTTTCCCCAGCCACAAAGGCCCTGCGAAGTCAATTTTCGAGCCGCACTCGCTGCACTTTGTAGAAGGCTGAAGTCCGAAAAGTCCTTTTGTGGTTTCTCTGTGGAAGCAGTTGGCGCAGTGTAGCACGTAGCCCATGTTTCTTATGCTTTCGTCAGCTTTTTTTGCGCTGTAGGCTATTATTGCGTAAACTCTTATGTAGTGGTCTGTGCAGTGGCTGAAGAGTATTCGTATACCTATGTCTTGTTTTGCTGCCATTGTAGCTAGGCATCCTGCCAGAAGCCTGGTGGCCAGTTCGTGGCAATATTCCGTGCGTAATGGTTTTCCACCGTACTTCCTTATGCATGCTTTTGGGTGGACACCGCACAGGGGCGCCATGTCCGTTGCTGTCAAAGCCAAGAGGCCTCCGTCACGTAAAGCTCTAAGGGCAGAATCTATGTAGGGCGCGGGTGAGCCAAACGGGTCTACATCAATGGCGTCAAATCTTTTAAGAGGCGCATTGTAGCAGCTTAGAAGACGATTTGCATCTTCATTTTGCATCGTTATTTTCCCATTTAATCCGTTCATCTGCACATTGTGACTTGCGAGTTGAATGGCTTTTTCATTGATGTCGTTAATTAGAACTTGCTTGACGCCTTTAACTTCTGCTGCAAAGCGTATTCCCCGAATGCCTGAGCTGGTTAGGGGCTCGCAAACGGAGATTTCACGATTCATCATTTGCTGATGAGTCTGGAGAGCTAAAACTGCCATATCACGGTTCAATTCCATCACAGGATTATAAAAAACGGGTGCTTTTGAGGGCGCGTACTCTGAAGGCAATTTTGCGAAGGCTTTAAGCTTTGGAACTAAGACTTTGACTTTTCCCTCTTGAACTAGTTCCGTCGGAAAACCTATGGTACTGTTGCCTTCGTTCATGCGTTGATTGCGCCTCAGCTTTGATTATTGACAAACCATTAATTAAGGCAATACTAGATTTCTGGTTTGAGGATGGAACTGGATGAAAAAGCGCCTATTACTTTTGACTGGTAATCCAGGTGTGGGAAAAACAACAGTCTTGCTGAAGACAGTTGAAAATTTAAAGGATAAGGGCTACAGCATCGGCGGCATGCTAAGCCGTGAAGTCCGTGAAGGTGGAACGCGCGTGGGCTTCGAAATTTTGGATTTGAGAAGCTCTGAACGTGGGTGGCTTGCACATGCCAACCAGGAAGGCGGCCCACGAGTGGGTAAGTATCGCGTTAATCTAGAAAACCTGAATAGTATAGGTGCAGAAGCCATAATTGCGGCCGTTGAAAAATGTGATGTAATTGCGATAGACGAGATTGGACCGATGGAATTGTTTTCTGAAAAGTTTAAGCAAGCGGTGAAGAAAGCTGTTGAAAGCGGAAAACACGTGATCGCGGTCGTCCATTGGAAGGCAAAAGACAGGCTAATAGAAGAAGTGAAAAAACGAGGAGACACAGAAATGTATGTTGTTTCATACGAAAACAGAGGTAATCTGCACGAAGTTATCGCTAAAAAGCTGTTAGATGCCTAGAAAACATTTAACACAGACAATTACATGTTTCCAGCTCCAGCTTTATTTGCCACTAGACGCGCGCGCGCCAACAACGTATTCTTCGTCTTTAAAATCTACAACTGAGATGACGAGAGTACATATTGTGTTGTTTACGCGCGCGGAGTCTACTCAACAACTCTTGACTTGTCT
>CAZDZM010000023.1:10959-19461 GCA_964509945.1 uncultured Candidatus Bathyarchaeia archaeon | reverse complement strand
TAGCATTGTTTGTTAGCGTACTAAAACTTTGCTTATTTAACGTTCATGAAAGCTTGCTATTCTTGTTAGTTTAATAGCCAGTAGAAAAATTGAATAATCGCATGCACATATAATTAGGTTTGAAGTGCAAAAATGGGAATCTCGTCCGTTAAAAGTTCAATTCTTGAAACCATGTGGATGCTCGATAAACTCGCGAAGGCTTCTGAAATAGCGAAAGAAACCAGACAGGGTTTTCCTTCTGTTATGATGCATTTGATTGGACTCAACCGCATGGGATATGTAAATTCGCCTGTGAAGGGACATTACGAAATAACTGAGAAAGGCAAGAAAGCACTCGGCTTTCCAGAAGTTGCGAGAGGCGAGGCAGAAAAAATTTTAGCATCCCTACCACCAGAAAAATCGTTTTATTTTTATGTGGACATAGGAAAGCCCTTGAACATTTACGCAGCAAGTCTTCAAGATTTCTGCGACAAAATCTTAGGAATTGATGCAGACTCCGTAGAGTTTCACGTTAACCGTGGGGATTTTGAAGCGTGGGTCAAAGGACTAGGCGATTTGGAACTGGCAAAGAGAATTTCACTCGCAAAGGAAAAGGAATGGGTTGGAGAGGAATTACGTAGAAAAATTTACGAAATTGTGAAAAAACGATGCATGATATTAATTAAGATAGTGGGGCAAACAGTTACATCCTAGTGATTCAACTAATTTTGGAAGGGTTTAAAGCGTTTTCCAAGTTTTTCCAGAATCTGCTGTATGGTTGTGTACTCCATCTCTTCAGCGCTTAAGCGAGCTGGTTCAAACTCTCCCATACGTCGCAGCACGCGAGCGTAGTCAACGGCTTCGCGTCTAGCTAGATCAAAGGCCGGATCATCAAACAGATCGGCCATCAATGGTTTTCCATCATCGCCGCATGCGATTTTACCATTTGCAACTTGAAAGCCTAAAGCAACGAGTCTGGGTGGGCCATCAAAGGCTGTGCATTTAGAATCTTTCAGCCCTACAGGCATAATTGGTCCCCAATGGCTTCCTCGCATCCATCCTTCAACTAGATAACTATGCATGAAAGGTGCAAGAATTTCGCCAATGGCTGGTAGTCCATGTTGAGCACGCAGAATCATTACAGGGTCGTCTTTTCCTACATATTTGCCAGCGATCAACGATAACTTGGTTACGCTGCTTGCACCGCATGTTAGGTCGTCATTGGCTCGCCATATACGGGAAATCGTGTAACGCTCAACTGTTCCAATTAAAGCTATGAGTTCATACATCTCTTCCGGACACTTAAGTACAATGGTCTTGTTCTCCACAGTGTCTAAAACTTCGAATTTGAAGCCTCCAATCATGTTGGGGTCAATCACGAGGCCTGCTGTGTTCATTGGGTCGGCAAAAATGCGGAAGAGAGGAAAGTTGAAAGAGCCGCCAGAAGTTTTGTCAGCTGCAAAAATCACGATTGGATCAGAGCCTCTTTCTTCTATTTCCATTTCTGCAACACCAGGACCCATTCCGCGGACGTTTCCACTGAAAGCTGTTTTCAAAAGGTCTTGCCCAGCACCGTATAGTTTCATTTCCAAGGCTTTGTCTGCAGCTTCTTTAAATGTATTCCAAGCAAGCTTGTGAATTTCCTGGTTCGCCTCACCACGTTCATGCACCATGAGCAGTTCAAGATCGTCTCCTGCGTTGAAAATGTAGTAGCTATTTACCAAGCCTTTTTCTGTTGCTTGTTCAAGGTTTTTCTCGGCAATTTTGAAAAGTGGCGTGGGCACAACGTGATGGCCAACTAATGAGCCTACATCACACTTGATTAGCGAAATTGTTGTTTTTTTAGGCAAATAAACCACTCCAAGTTAAGCCTCGGTTTAGAGTTAGATTTGGGCTTTTAAAAGATTTCCGAAGGAAAATTTGAAGAAAACATGAAATAATAAGAGTTCTATAGTAAAATTATGGAGGACACAAAGTTGGATGAAGTGCGAGTGGTCTCGGTAAAGATTCCTGAAGAAGTTTACAGAGAAATGATCTTGCGGGTTCCTGAAGGCGAAAGGAGCAACTTTATCCGAGAAGCGATAATTGAAAAACTTCAAAAGACACCGAAACCGGAGAAACTTATTGAATTAGAGGGAAGAGTCAGCAGTTTGGAGAAGGAATTTGGAGAAATAAGGAAGTACCTTGCAGATTTAGAACTACTGACATACGAACAGGGTAAAACAAATCCTCATGCCTTTTGCATTGACGAAATAGACCACAAAATAGTGGATTACCTTGTTCACTATAAAGGTGCGACAACGCCGGAGTTGGCGGACTACGTCAAAACAAATAGGTGGTTAATCCTGAACAGGTTAAGGAGAATACAAAGAACGTCAAGAAAGCATCTAGGAAAATCCATAGTAAATTATTATTCCGGAGAGAAATCTGGAAAGAAAAAAGCATGGTGGATAAGCGAAGAATCAATAGAAGAACAAGATTAATTTTAGTCAACGCTAATCTTTTGGATGGGCCCGTAGCCCAGTATGGATTAAGGCGCCGAACCTACAAAATGATGCGCAAGCCTCCGGGCGCTGGAGTGGAAGAGAGCCGGAGAACAGGGGTTCAAATCCCCTCGGGCCCGCCATAGCTTCCGTTCTTCTATTCTGAGCTGACGAGGTTTGTTAGCGGCGCTAATCTGACATTATGCAGTACAGTTGCGGAAGCAGGGAGCACCAATGCGAAATGGTAGCCGTTGCTGGTCCACTTATTCCTCCTACCGCGCGACTGCAACTTGAATAGTTGCCCTTTCGCATCGTAGAATTGCATTCCACTTATCTGTATCAGCCTAATACTTGATCTTTCCCTTCTAGTGTTTGACAATGCCGAGCTAGCCACGGATTGCAGTCAAGTTTTATGAAAGTGACCTCACTATACTGCAAAAGTATAAGTACTTTTGCAAGAAGAGAAATTTTAGCTATTAGAGAGGTTTGGTAATGAAAACAGCGGCAATTGTCCTTGCGGCGGGCAAATCTGAAAGAATGGGAAAGAACAAACTCTTGCTGAAGCTAGATGGGACGACGTTGATAAATAGCATATTGGATGCTCTAGAGGCGTCTGGAATTGGCGAAATAATTGTTGTACTTGGACATGAGCCCCAAGAAATTATGAACGAAATAAAGCATAAACTGAACAGTGTAAGAGTAGCAATTAATGAGAGATACGAAGAAGGAATGACGTCATCATTTAAAATAGGGTTAAAACAGATTCAAGGTGCAGACGCAGCTTTCCTAGTTCTTGGTGATGAACCTATTTTGAACCATAGATTTTTGAGAGTTATGATCGAACGAATGGAAAAAGCCGGAGGGAACGTTTTAATTATAAGTCCAATTCATAAGGGGAAAAAAGGACACCCGTTACTTTTTAGTGAGCAACTTTTTGACGAGATACTAAATTTAAAGGAAAGAGAAGTGATAAGAGATGTTGTTCATAGGCATACGGACAAACTCGTTACGGTTGACGCGCCTGTTTGGACAATATTGGATATAGACACCCCGGAAGACTTTGAAAAAATTCAAAACCTATTAGCAAACCAGTAGCTTACGATAACATGTTTTTCTTTGAATCGTAAATAGCACTTAGTCATAGAGTCTTTATGTAATCAATTGTAATGATATTACGATGCTTACCAGAAAGGTGACTATGTGAACATGCCACAATTTTTAAATTTGAGATAAACTCAGAATACGTGAAGTAATTAAATGTCGACAGATGAAGAAGTTCTTAAAGAGGCTACCGGTCTCTTGGAAAGCGGAAAGAGACTGGCTTTGTGCACCGTCATTGAGAAAAAAGGCTCTGGCCCGAGAACACCAGGAGCGAAGATGATTGTGGCTGAAGATGGACGAACCTTTGGAACAATTGGGGGCGGAACCTTTGAGAGAGCTTTAATCAACGAGTCTTTGAAAGCCTTGCAAGAGGGAAGACCAAGAAAGACCGTTTTCAATCTTGCGAAAGAAGAAAAAGAGGGAGCAATTAAAACTGGGTTAATATGTGGAGGTGAATTAACGGTATTTATAGATATAATTGAACCGAGGCAACGGTTTATAATTGTCGGTTCAGGTCATGTAGCATGGCCTTTAGCAAAACTGGCTGACATTGTTGGATTTAGGATAATAATAGTGGACGATAATAGAGAATTAGCCACTAAAGAGCGATTTCCAATGGCTGAAAGAATCATAACAGGCACTTTCACCAAAATATTGGACACTCTGGAAGTGGAACCTAATGATTTTGTGGCAATTGTTCATGGAGAACCTGAACATGACTATTTGGCGTTGGAGCAGATTATAAAAAAGAAGCCTTTTTACGTGGGCTTAATTGGCAGCAAAGCGAAAGTTACCGCGTTGGCAGAAAGGCTTAAAACGAAAGGGGTTAATGAAAAAGATCTTGCAGTCTTACATGCGCCCTTAGGTCTAGACATAGGTGCACAAACTCCTGAAGAAATAGGGATTAGCATTCTTGCAGAGATTATTAACGAAAGAAGAAAACGTAGACGTAAGGAAAAATAGAAAAATAGAACATAACCAATGCTGAAATCACTCTTAGATTACTCTCATACACAGATTGAACTGCAGTTTGGCATCTGAAGCCACAAAGGCTTGCTGTTGTGTTTTCGTTCTGCAATTGAATCTATCCTCTCGAGGGTTTTATTCCATGATCAGCTCCAAACATTAGCATAAAAGTTTTAATTGTACAGTCTTTTTAAATAGGTCTTCTAAAACATGTCTGGACAGGTATGTATGATGGTAGATTTAAGCCTTGAAGTTTGTGGCAAGATTTTCAAAAATCCGGTAGTGGTGTCATCGGCTACGCCCACGAAGAGTGCATACTACATGAAGAAAGCTTTTGACGCAGGTGCTGGCGGCGCAGTTGCCAAATCGGTCACAACCGAACCTCTTCTTCAAAAATATGTTAGGCCAAGATTCACAGTATTGCACAAGAAGGGCTGGCCACACGTCTATTCGAATTATTCTTGCGAGTTTTTGTCGACCATAGGTCCAGAAGCGTGGCTTAAAGAAATGAAGAAGACAAAGGAATATGCAGAGGACACGGGGGCAGTGCTCATTGGCAGCATAGTGGGCAGAACTTTTGATGAGTGGGGAAAACTTGGTAAGATGATGGAGGAAGTAGGCGCAGATATGATAGAGTTGGATCTTGGATGCCCACATCCCAGAGAACTCCACTATAAATCAAGCAGTGAAATCGGACAAGATCCTGAAGCAGCGGCCCTGGTTACAAAGGTAGTTAAGGAAGCTACGACCATACCTGTGTTCTCAAAACTAACCCCTGAAGCTGTTAATGTTGTCACAGTAGCCCAAGCTGTAGAAAAAGCAGGTGCTGACGGAATAACTGCCATCAACAGATTCCCTGCATTGGAAGTAGATATTGAAACAGGAAGACCACTGCTTCATTCAACATTTGCAGGAGTAGGCGGCCCATGGATGCGGCCAATAACACTGAAATGGATAGCAAAGTTAGCCAGATCGGTGAAGATCCCAATCTCAGCAACAAACGGAATAGCCACTTGGAAAGACGCCGTAAAATGCATCATGTGTGGAGCCTCAACTGTTCAAGTGTGCACAGCAATAATGTACAGTGGCAAAGGTTACCGCGTCGTAAGCGACATCATAAAAGGTATGCAAGAGTTTATGGATCGAAAGGGCTACAAAAACATCAACGACTTCAAGGGGATAACACTTAAACAGTTGCTCACATTTGAAACAGTTAATCGCGAAGCCAAGATTTGGTCAGTCGTTGACGATAAAAAATGCACAGGCTGCAAGCTTTGTCCCAACTGGTGCTTCTATGACGCAATAACATTTGAAACCAAAAACAAAAAGCCAATTGCAACAATAGACAAAAGAAAGTGCGATGGATGCGGCCTCTGCATATCTTTATGTCCAGCTCAAGCCATTCACATGGAAGGCAAGGGACCAGTATTCCTCGGAGATTTTGAGTAGCGGCTACAGCAATAATACTCTTTTCTTTCGCAAATCTTATAATTGCGAGTCAACAGTGAAATACTATGCCCAGAATAATTGATGAAGTATTAATACCGCCCAAAGACGGACGCACAATCGAAGTGAAAAAGGGCCAGATTCTCAGAGTGACAGATGTGGAAGGAGAACAAGTCGGCGACATGGTGGTCCTCAACCTTCACGACCTAAGGGAGAGATACTGCGCATGGCTATCAGCACAACTACTCGGAAACCTAGTCAAAGTTCCGATACTGTATTCCAATCCGCCGTACATCCGACCATTGCTCACCATCGATGAGGACCGCGTCGGCGTTCATTGGCCCGGAGGAAGCAGATGCAACAGAGCATACTACGAAAAGCTTGGCAAGCAAGGAATTATCGGATGCCAGGAAATACTTGAACGGACCCTTTACCCCTACGGAATTGAACCTCACAGCGTTCCCGACGTCTATAACGTGTTCATGAGGGTTAACGTTTACGAAGATGGCAGAAGAGTGATCGGATTCCCGGCTGGAAAGAAAGGAGACTACACAGATTTCAAAGCACACCTGGATTGTCTGGTCGCCATATCAGCTTGCCCCGACGACGTAGGCCAAACAAACAACTTCAAATGCAAATCACTTCTCATGCAAGTTCTTGAAAAATAGGCCCAGCTCAGCTGTTCCCATGAGATAAAAAGGTGCCAAGAATCCATTATTCTTATTTTCGAAGTCTTTCTGCTGCATCGATTACCGCATCGATGATTTTGACGTAGCCAGTACATCGGCATAGGTGCCCTGCTAGGGCTTTTTTTATGTCCGAAACTGTCGGATTTGAGTTCTTGTCGAGCATCGCTTTTGTTGCAAGGATGAAACCTGGCGTGCAATAGCCGCACTGAAAAGCATTTTTCTCAAGGAATGCTGACTGGATGGGGTGGAGTTTTCCGTTCGTTGATAACCCTTCCAGCGTTGTTATTGTTTTTCCGTCGATTTGGGGTGCAAGAATAAGGCAGGAATATACAGGCTCATTGTCTACCAGAACCGTGCATGCTCCGCATTCTCCAAGATCACAGCCTTTTTTAGTACTTGTTATTCCAAGCTCATTTCTCAGAAAGTTCAGGAGTGTCCAGTTAGGTGCTACATCGTACTCCAAGGGTTTCCCGTTCAAGACGAATTTTATCTTAACTTTTTGATTTTCCATATTATTCACCATTGGTTTTTGCTTCCTTAACAGATTCAACTATCGCTCTTTTAGTAATCACCTTAGACATTTCTTTTCTGTATTCTGCCTTTCCTCTTATGTCTGTGATCGGTTTTATTTCATCTTTAACTATTTCAGTAGCTTCTGCTATCCATTTTTCAGTTGCTTCTTTTCCAACGAGAAAACTCTCGGTTTTTTTAGCTCTAAGTGGCACTGGTGCAACTGAACCCAGTGCTATCCTCACGTCTTTAAAGCAGTCGTCTTCTAATGATACCAGCGCTGCTACAGATATAATTGACAGGGTATAGGTGTTTCTTCTGCCCAATTTCATGAAACATGCGCCGCTATTTGATGTAAAAGGAATTTGGACTTCAGCAAGGATTTCATCAGATGTGAGAGCGGTCTTGCCTGGTCCCGAAAAGAAATCGGTAATGGGCATGGTTGTCTCTTTGTCTTGGCTAACAATTTTTATTTTTGATTCTAGAACCATTAGTGGTGGAGCTGTGTCAGCCGCTGGAGACGCGTTGCAAAGATTGCCTCCTATCGTTCCTCTGTTTCTAATTTCGACAGATCCTATAACTGATTCTGCATCCGTTAGAACGTGTGCTTCTTCTTTGATAATTTGGGAGTTCGCTATATCATTGTGTGTTGTTAATGCTCCGATTTTTATTATGCCTCTATCTTCTTTTATATACCTTAATTCCTTGATGGCGCTTATGTCCACAATGTTTTCTACTTTGACTAGGCCTTTCTTAACTTTCACTAAGAAGTCGGTTCCGCCAGCAACGACATAGGCTTTTCCCATAAGGCTTTTCAAAGAGGACGTGGCCTCTTCTAACGTTCTTGCTTGATAATAGTTGAAGGGCGGAATCGTTCTCACTTTTTATCCCCTCTTTCCTTTAAGGCAAAGTATACTTTATCAGAAGTTACAGGTAATTCACGGAACCTTATTCCGATTGCTTGATAAATTGCATTTACTATCGCTGGGGGAGTTGCTATGAGGGCGATCTCGCCTACTCCTTTTGCTCCAAATGCAGAGTAGCGATATGGATGTTCTACCATGACGCAATCAGGGATTTCAGGTTTATCGGCAATTGTGGGTATTATGTAATCTGTAAGGTTTGGATTCTGAACGACACCGTCTTTCACTACGAGATCTTCCATTATGGCATAACCCAGCCCCATAATTGTGCAACCGTGCATTTGCCCTCTAACAAGCTCAGGTTCAATTACCTTTCCTGCGTCTAATCCTGGGAAAATTCTTAACACGTCAATTATTCCTGTCTCGATGTCGACCTCAACTTCTGCGATGTTACAGCCAAATGTG
>CAZDZM010000023.1:0-10859 GCA_964509945.1 uncultured Candidatus Bathyarchaeia archaeon | reverse complement strand
AATTATTCCTGTCTCGATGTCGACCTCAACTTCTGCGATGTTACAGCCAAATGTGAAGCTGCCGTAAGGATGCCCAAGACCCGTTTCTGGGTCTATGTCTTCTCTTGGCGATTTGCTGAAGCCATACTCTGCAGGAGAGATTCCATTTGCATAGAGTTCATCAACAAGTTGTTCAAAAGGAACATTTTTGGAGGGATTATTCCTGATGAAGGCTTTTCCCTCTTTAATTTCCACCTCCTCATCTTTGCACCGCAGCATCTCACTGGCTATCTTATTCAATTTCTTCCTTAGCTTTATTGCTGCGTTTGCAACGGCAGCTCCACCTATTGTAATCCCCCTCTGGGCGTGTGTCTGCCCACCTTCTGGTAATGCAGTTGTGTCTGGAGATTCAACACATATCTGATGCATAGGCACGCCCAATATTTCAGCAACTATCATCATGTCGCCAGTGTGCGTCCCTTGACCAAGTTCCACAATTTCTGTTCGGCAGGTAACCGTTCCATCAGAGTTCAGTATAATCGAGGCTGATGCAAAATCTTGCTTCACACCCGTTGTGCCATTTCCGTGCCAGCTACACCCTACGCCTATTCCTCTCCTTCTTGTGCCGGCTTGAGGCATTGCGTACTCCTTTCTTTTTCTTTCCCAGTCTGCCACTCTGCCGAGCTTGGAGAGAGCCTCTTCCAAGCCCGTGGAGTGATCAAGCAACTGATTTGTTCCCGTTCTGGAACCCGGTTTAAGTACGTTTTTTAGTCTAAATTCCAGCGGGTCAATCCCTAGTTTCTCAGCTAATTCATCCATCTGCGACTCTGCCGCGAACTGTATCTGCGGGTTTCCAAATCCGTTGAAAGCTGCTGGGAAAATCCTGTTTGTGTAGACGCATCTAGCATCCACTTTGACAGTTGGAACCTCATATGGCCCAGTTGAGTGGATAACAGCTCTCTTGGTAAGGGCTACCCCTTGTGTCGCGTACCCGCCTACATTAGCCGTAATATCTATTTCTGTCGCGGTCAGCTTGCCATCTTTTGACGCCCCAGTTTTGTATCTTATATCAAATGGAACACGCTTTCCATGGAACATTATGGATTCTTCTCTTGTGAACGTAAGGATTGTAGGTTTCTTAGTTAACGCAGCCGCAACTGCTGCTGTGGCACAAACTATCGGCCCCATGGTGTCTTTTCCGCCAAATCCTCCTCCAAGGTAAGGCGTAACTATGCGAACTTTGTTCTGCCCAATTCCAAGAACCTTGGCAATCTTGTTTCTCACATCAAAAGGATTTTGTTGTGTTCCGACTACGGTAATTCTTCCTCCGCTTTCTGGTATTCCAATAGCCGCTTCTGGTTCGATGTAAGCGTGTTCTTGGTGCTGGGTGTTATAGGTATTCTCAACAATAACATCAGCTTTAGTAAAGCCTGCTTGCACGTCTCCTTTCCTTACACGAAAAGTCTTGGCAATGTTTCCTTTCTCATGAATTTTGGGTGCTTCGGGTTTCAGCGCTTCTTCAGGGTCAAAAATTGGTTTCAACGGTTCATATTCGATTTCTAAAGCGTCCAAACCATTTTCCGCGCAATATTCGTCTTCCCCAACTACTAATGCAATAGAGTCGCCGATAAGACGGGCTTTATCCTTTACAAGCAACGGTTGATCTGGAATATAGTAGCCAATCTGGTTCTCTCCTGGTAGATCGTTGGCGGTGATGACATTGACCACGCCTTTAACCTTTAACGCCTTATTTTTATTCACTCTTTTTATCATTGCATGAGGATGTACGCTTCTTGCAACCTTGACATGCAGCATTTCTTTAGAAAGATAATCGGCAGTAAACTTCGCTTCGCCAAGCACCTTCTCAAGTGCGTCAACTCTTATGGCCCTCTTGCCAATGACCCAATAACTGTCTCTGCAGAGAATATCTTCAAGAATTCTAGAATAATCTGAGGACATGCAACAGACTTCATTTGCAAAATTTATAAATCTTTTCGTAAAAAATGGAGTGGAAATATAACAGTCTAGCAAGATTTCTGGCATCTCACTTGCTAACGTCATCGTTGCTTGTTTATGGCAAAAGTGCAATTTTAGAGCGAGCAGATCGAGCACAGAATTTTCCATCTCCTTGTATCGTGGATAACAGAAATTTTTAAGCTCTATAATCGTGATATACGCTTAGAGTTGATTGAAATGACAGGTTTGAAGGTAGATCCACTTGCAACACTCACCGAACCCATGACCCCAAAAGAAATCGAACAGTTTCTGGCATGCGCGCGCGTCGGAAGAATAGGCATCTCTCTTGACAATGGACCATATGTGGTTCCGGTAGGATATGCATACTGGGATGGAAAAATCATAATACATAGTTGTGGAAAAGGACTGAAGATGCAGGCTATGAGGAAGAATAAGAACGTGTGCTTCGAAGTTGATGAAACATTATCTGATGCATCCATGTTCAAGAGTGTAATCTCTTTTGGCGATGTAGAGATTATCGATGATGAAACGCAAAAGATCTCTTACCTACAAAAACTTATGGACAAATATCGAGTTCCAGTGAGCTTCGAAGAATACATGAGAAGGCCAGGAAGAGACCGAGAGAAAGAATTGAAAAGCGTGAAAATATGTGTGATCACTCTAAGAAAGGTCACTGGAAGGAAACTCGTTAGAAAAAACGGTAATTTCTAATTCCTTCATCTTTATATGCTTCCTTATTTAATACCTACCTTCCTTAAATGAAGGTTGTGTCTGGAATGAAGTCGGTTGTCTCCATAGTCCAACAAAAGGGAGCAGGATCACCAGCCAAATACTCTGTTCATAATTTAGAAGTTGTCAAAAAGATGATTTGTAAAGCTGTGGAGTTAATCGGTGGTTTTGGCCAGATAATTTCAAAAGGGGATACTGTTTTCATTAAAGCGAATGTAGTGACAGGTCAGCCACCAGAGAGTGCCGTGTGTACTGATCCGCGGGTTCTCGAAGCTCTGGTGGGTATTTTGTTGAAAGAAGGATGCGGGAGGGTCTGTGTCGGTGAAGGTGCATCTGTAGATGTTACCTACGCTAGAGATGCCTTCAGAGATACAGGATTAGATAAAGCCGTGAAACGCGCTGGAGGCGAAGTTGTTTATTTGGACGAGGAGCCCTATGTAGAAGTTGATATACCCGACGGGCGCGTTTTTAAAAAGCTATCCTTGCCGAAGATAATTCGTGACTCGGACGTCTACATATCGGTACCAAAAATGAAAACTCATCTAATGACGTTGGTTACGTTAGGCATCAAAAACTCGCAGGGGATAATCAGCCGTGAAGACAAGGCACTCTTCCACAGAGAGGATTTTCATCTTAAAATGATCGACGTTCTAAAAGCGGCCAAACCCCACCTTGTCTTGATCGATGGTCTGCTTGCCGGAGAAGGATTAGGGCCTATTTACCCAAATCCGGTTGAAATGAACTTAATAATAGCATCTACAGATGTCGTTGCTGCCGACGCTGTCGCTTCTGCTGTGATGGGGATCGACCCCTTCGAAGTTGCCACTACACGCCTAGCCCATTCTGACAGGATAGGAACGGGCGATCTCAATTCTATTGAAGTAAGGGGAAAAAGCATAGAAGAAATTAGACGATATTTCCAGAGGCCTAAATGGAATCCTGTGGGTTGCTCTCCGAATGCCATCGTTTATCCGGGCGGTGCATGCCGCTTTTGCTTAGCCCAGATAAGTGCAGCGTTGGAGCGCTTAAGATTTTATGGCCTATTAGACAAGATGAATAAGACGCTAATCATAACCGGCGTGGATCCTCCAGTTCCAGACGAATTGGACGGAAAAATCGTTGTGGTTGGAGATTGTGCAAAGAAGTATGCAAATCTAGGCGTTTTCGTCTCAGGCTGCCCTCCCCTTCCACATATGACTGTATCTAAAGCCCTAGGGTATGACATTTAAGCAAAAACAAGTATGCCTTTATCTTCAAGCTTTTGACATCAACGGATATGGGATGGTAGCGTATGTTGTCGAGTTTGGAGCTTATCCAACGCAAGTTAACGTAGACCATGCGTGTGCTTAAAAAAGCATGAATAACGCGTTTAAAAAAGAGATAAATAGCAGTAGCGAATACTGTGAAGCGAATTTTGGTGGGAATCTATGAGACTGAAAGATAGAATAGCGATTGTCACTGGCGCTGCCAGAGGCATTGGAGCAGCAATCTCTTATCGATTTGCTTCAGAAGGGGCGAATCTCGTAATTGCTGATGTCAATCTCAATGAAGCCCAAGAAACAAGCAAAAAAATCGCGAACGAGACTTCACGTGAAGTTTTACCGTGCATGGTTGACGTCACAAATTCAGAAGATATTCTAAAGATGGTAAAATACACGGAAAAAGAACTTGGCGAAATTGACATATTAGTCAACAATGCGGGAATCGGGCTTGTGTCTCCAGTGGAGGAATTGAAGGAGGAGGATTGGGTAAGAGTCCTTGATATTAATCTTAAAGGGGTTTTTTTGTGTAGCCAAGCCGTGGGCAGGGAAATGATAAGACTCAAAAGAGGAAATATAATAAATATTGCGTCCATGGACGGTGTGGTAGGGCTTCCGGGAAGATCTGCTTACTGCACCAGCAAAGCGGGAGTAATTATGTTTACTAAGGTCTTAGCTATAGAGTGGGCAAAACATAATATTAGAGTAAATTCAATTTCACCAGGTTACACCAAAACAGATTTGATCGCCAAACTCATCAACCAAGGTGTTTTTGACGAAAACGGTATCAAGAAAAGGTGCCCAATGGGACGCATGGCATCGCCAGATGAAATAGCCAAAGCAGCTGTATTCTTGGCTTCTGATGAGTCAAGCTATATAACTGGGTCTAACTTATTGGTAGAAGGCGGATGGACAGCTTACGGCTATCTGTAATACTTGTAGAAATAGACGATTCCAAATCTTCTCAGATAGAACGTGCTATGATATTTGTATGTGACTCGTGTGCGCTACGTGGTGATGAGTTAATATGATAATACATCTCCGTGTTTTACGCGCGTGCTATGCCTAAACGCATAAATATACAATTTAAAACGCGCGCGCGGGTATATTCACAAGGATATAATAAGAGTGCAAGGTTTTTGAACTAGAAACGGAATTTCGTGTGTGTTAAATAGTTATATGGCTCTTAATTGCATTAAGCTACAAGCTCTGGTGGAATTAAAATGTCGTATGGAGCAAAAATTGAGATATACGAGCAGATCAGGAAGACCAACGCCTACGGAATTCCCCGAAGGATCCTGTTCGGTGTGAACGTAGTCGCCCAGGCAGGTTTTGAGGCAAATCTTCTGAACGTAGGTAAAAAGGGTCTAGTCGTGACAGATCCTGGAGTTTTAGAAGCCGGCCTCCTAGATAAGGTATTGGAACCCTTGAAAAACGGAGGATTTGACGTCGAAACATACGGCAAGGTTATGCCCGAACCAACTATGGGCTCTGTAGAAAAAGCCATCGATTTCGCCAAGCAAATCGAACCCGACTTTGTAGTCAGCCTTGGCGGTGGGAGCAGCATGGACACTGCTAAGATCGTCGCGATGGCGATGACCAACCCTAGAAACATTAGAGATTATCTTCCAGGAATGAAGGAAGTCTTCTCAAAACCTGGCATTCCACACATCACAATACCCACTACGGCTGGTACTGGTGCAGAGGTCACAAGTGGAGCTGTCATAACCCTAGAGGATGATGAGCCACCGGGAATAAAGGCCTTCTTCAAGTCTCAATTCATGTTCCCGACGGTTGCGATCGTGGACCCTTTGATGACCTTAACGATGCCTCAAAGGGTGACCGCTTTCACTGGGCTTGATGTACTGAGCCACGCTATAGAGGCGGCAATGAGTGTTAGGGCCTTCCCGCTCTCCGAGGCGTTGGCATACGAAGCATTGAGACTTATTTCAAAGAGCTTGATACGCGCAACTTACAACGGCAGAGATCTCGAAGCCCGGTACAACATGTCTGCGGCAGCGCTCATGGCAGGCTCCGCACAAACCAACGTAGGAACGGTCGAGGCGCATGCTGCTGGCCACGCCATTGGGACGTTCTACCATATCCCGCACGGTGTTGCATGCGCCATTCCTTTGCCATACGTGATGGAGTATAATTTACCGGTTAATACAGATGCCCTTGTACGCATGGCGGTAGCAATGGGAGAGGATATAAGAGGCCTGTCTGACCGGAGGGCCGCATATAAGGTTGTCTACGCTGTTAAGGGGCTGATTGAAGAGGTAGGTCTCCCCGCGACCCTGAAAGATGTAGGAAAGAAAGAGGATTTACCGGGGCTCAGCGAGTTGTTCACAACCAATCGCTGGATAACCGCTTTCTTTGGCAACTGCAAAAGGTCTATGACGAAGGAAAACGCAACAAAGCTATTCGAAAATATGTTTGAGGGGAAGCTAGGCAAACCTGAATAAGAGGTGTTTGATACGGGGCAGGTCATTCATGTCGGCAATGTTTTCATCGAACTGAGACCGTAATTTGGAGATAGCTACAAAGTCCGTTATCCAAAGATATAAGAGGTTGTTGTGATTGAAAAATGGTCGCATGGGCAAGTTACTGCGCATTGATCTGTCAAAAGGTAAAATCTCCAGAGATGAGCTGAATAGTGGATGGTCTAAAGAGTATATTGGCGCCAGAGGTCTTGGAGCAAGATATCTTTTTGAGGAGCAAACGGGTGACGTCATCCCGTTAAGCGCAGAGAATGCGTTTATCATCATGACAGGTCCGTTCACTGGAACTGCGATACCTGCAGGTCAGAGGATAGAAGTAATTACAAAATCTGCGTTGACGAATACTTATTTGTGCTCCAGCGTCGGGGGAGATTTCGGGCGTGAACTGAAACTTGCTGGATGGGATGGAATTATTATAAAAGGGAAAGCTGAAACTCCTGTTTTCTTATGGATAAACGATGAGAGGGTTGAGATAAGAAGCGCTAGGCAATTCTGGGGAAAATATTCTGATGAAACTCAGATTGTCGTTAAGGAAGAGGTTGGAGATAAGAAGGCAAAAGTAGCATGTATTGGGCCTGCAGGAGAGCGTCTCGTGAAACTGGCTTCTCTTCAATGCGAGACAAGAAGCGCTGGAAGGGGAGGCCCAGGTGCAATTTTGGGATATAAAAACCTTAAGGCCGTTGCTGTTCGGGGAACAAAGGAAGTTGAGGTTAAGTATCCCGATGAGTTGAACTCATACATTAAAGATCTCTATGAGGCTATAAGAACCAATCCTATTCTAGGCAGAGACCGGCCAAAATATGGAACTATGGAGTTTACAACAACGGTGGGCGTCACTGGAGTATTGCCGTATAGAAACTTCCAATCCGTTTTCCTTGAGTCAGACATTGATAAAATCGGATATGACCCTGAATCATGGAGAGCTCAATGGGTTGTTAAAGATACGGCTTGCCACTTTTGCCCAATAATGTGCGGAAAGATAAGCGAGGTGAAGAAAGGACCGTACAAGAATATAGCAGTTGAAGGCCCAGACTATGAAACGGCAGTCATGTTTGGTCCCAATTGTGGAAACACTCAAATGGACGCTACAATTGCTGCCAACTATTGGTGCGATAAGTTTGGATTAGATACGATGTCTACTGGAAGCACTATAGGCTTTGCCATGGAATGTTACGAACGAGGTATAATCACAAAGGCTGATACTGGCGGCATCGACCTTACTTTCGGGAATTCGGAAGCCATGGTTAAATTCGTGGAGAAAATTGCAAATAGAGAAGGTCTCGGCGACCTGTTAGCGGAGGGCACCAAAAACGCAGCCAGAAAACTTGGAAGGGGCTCAGAGGGGTTTGCAATGCAGTCTAAAGGTCTGGAATTTTCTGCGTATGATCCCAGGGGGGCCTGGGGAATGGCGCTTGGATATGCTACAAACGTGCGTGGGGGCGCTCACAATCAGGTTTTCACGGTTTTCTCTGAGTTGAGTGGAAAGTACGAAAGGTTTTCTATTGAAAAGAGAGCCGGTCTAGTGCGCGAGGTTCAAAACATGAGGGCCGTCTACGATTCGCTGCAGATGTGCATATTTTCGAGCGCAGTGATTTCTATTGATAGCTGCACAAAACTTTGCTCGCTGGTAACTGGTGAAAATGTGGATGCAACAACTCTTCTACTGAGAGGAGACAAAATATATACGCTCGAAAGGGGGTTGAACGTCAGAGACGGGATTTCACGAAAGGATGATTACCCGCCTGCGAGAATCCTTGAAGAGCCGTTGCCGAACGGACCGGCTGAAGGCAAGATAATAGGGCATGCGAATTACGAAAAGATGTTAAATGAGTTTTATCAAATCAGGGGTTGGGATCAAAATGGTCGCCCCAAGCGAAGAAAGCTCGCGGAACTCGGGATGAAGGACATAGCAGATCGAATAGAATTTTGAAGCAAGAATGGTTCTTCTTAAGTTGTTACTCCGCCCCTATGCACACACGTTATCGCATTTAAATGTCACGGTTTCGATATCTCCCGAAAAACCTCTTCTTTTTCCATTGAAAGGGAGGTAGTAAGTGAGTAAGTTGTTCCGTTAGCTAAGCCCGCGCGAAAGGAGATCCCTCCTTTTTAAGGTGTTCTTCATGGACGCGCGCGCGTATCGCATCCTCATATATAATGCGGCTCCCGGCGCTAGCAGCTCGAAAAGGATAGACTTCCAATGTGGCTATGAGAAGGCAATTTCGGCTTTGACTGCCGCCATATCTGGAGCTAACATCATATGGTTTGCAGGCGGCGTATATGGCGAGCTTACGTGGCACCCGATGCAAGCCATATTGGACAACGATATAGCCGGGATGTTAGGGCGTCTCATAGAGGGGATTGAAGTGAGCGAAGAAACTCTAGCCATAGGGCTTAATAGAGGAGACTGGACCAATTCCAGGACACTATCTAAACAAGGCCCACACTAGGAAGTGGTGGCAGAAAGAGCAGTTTATGGCGAAGACTGCTGACCAGTTAACCTTACCTGAGTGGATCAAGGCGGGAATGAAGAGTTGCATAGATTATGCAAAAGAGAGAATGGATGAGATACTGGCTACACACGAGCCTACGCCCTCGGATCCAGATCAGGAGAAGGAAATAGAGAAAATATTGGAGGAGGCTAGGCAGCACTACAAGGAAAGGGGCTTACTCTAGCTCACAAATTCTTTTTCTGAGTTAAAACATAAGAAAATTATATATAGATTGTGAATTCAGATTGTCAGCCATGTTGATCTTAACTCGCCAAGATATAGAGAAAATAGTAGAAATTAAGGATGTCATTGACGCTGTGGAAAAGGCTTATCTCGAACGTGCTAAGCAAACAGCGATATGTCCTGAGCGACTTGTGATTGATATCAAGAAACATAAGGGATCAGTACTCTGCATGCCAGCCTACTTAAGCAAGATGGATATTTTGGCGACCAAGATAGTAACCAACTATGAAGAAAACCTTTCAAAATACGGATTACCAACTATTCTAGGTTCAATCATCTTGAACGATTCAAAGACTGGAAGTATAATTTCCCTAATTGAAGGAACTTACATCACAGCATTGAGGACTGGAGCTACCAGCGGAGTTGCAGCTAAATATCTTGCAAGAAAGGATTCGGAAGTGATCAGTGTGATAGGCGCGGGCGTCCAAGCAAGGACTCAAGTTTGGGCTCTATGCCAAGTGCTTAAAAACGTAAACAAAGTGAAGGCGTATGACGCGGTTTTTGAAAGAGCTGAAAAGTTCGTGAAGGAAATTTCACGCATGCCTTTAACTATAGATGCAGAAATAGCAAGATCAAGCAGGGAATGCGTTGAGGATTCAGATGTTGTAATTATTGCCACAACATCAAGAGTTCCAGTCTTAGATGGCAACTGGATTAAAAAGGGAACTCACGTAACTTCAATCGGATATGTTGGGCCGGACGGAAGAGAACTTGATGATGCTACTGTTAAACGATCAAAAATCGTCGTAGATACGAAGAGTGTGCTTGTCGAGTCAGGAGACTTGATAATTCCAATTAGAAAGGGAATAATTACTAAAGATGATGTACACGCAGAATTGGCTGAAATTGTCTCTGGGGAAAAACTTGGACGCGCAGAGAAAGATGAAATAACTTGCTTTAAGTCAGTTGGACTTGCAATTGGAGATGCAGCCGTAGCAGGATTGGTATACAAAAAAGCCATAAAAGAGAAAGTTGGAACAGAAATAAACTTGTAACTAGTTAGTATTTATTGTCGAGTTTTTGCAGATCATAGTGGTCGCAAATTATGACGCATACTAGCAGGCACACTAGACTCGCCAGGAAGCCAAACCTTTCCATCTGGGTGGGTTCGATGAGTAGAAAGAATCGAATGTTTGAAACTACCTCAAAGTACGCCGACCGATGGGTTATTTCTAGCCTTTACCTACCGCGCGCGGATTCCTACTCTGTAGACGAGGCAATGGGGGTTGATGAATGAAAAGAAAGAAAATCATGGGAGAGAAACGAGTTTCGGTTGGAAGAGGAAAGCACAGGATCAACTTGAGCGCCATGATCACCAAGGATGGATTAATCGTCAGCATAGTAGGCGGAGAAAAACCACATGCAGGTGCGGTAGCTATAGGCATTCCAAGATATAGCTTGAATGTTCCCTCTAAAATTAGCGCGCGCCGTTTTCAAGCGTTTTTCAATTCAGAAAAAAATTTCTCCATGCCCATGTACACTTTTGTACATTTGAGCTGATCGTTCCAAAACCATAAAGCGCGCGTTACTTCATAATTATGAGGTAAAAAAATTGAGTTAAATTTGCGTACCTACCCTCCGTCTACAATTGAAGAAAATATTATTAGGTCGCCATCATTAATTGGGAAATCTAAACCAGCATTGGACAGGATATTTTTTCCGTTAATAAATATTTGATATTT
>CAZDZM010000022.1:13821-19534 GCA_964509945.1 uncultured Candidatus Bathyarchaeia archaeon | reverse complement strand
TCTTGGCAATTATGACGGCGCCAGGGGCGGTGCTTGGAGCATACTTAACTTCGGTCAGACCTTACAAAAGAGTAGGAAAACCATTTTAAATTATAGTATTTTCTACTCTCAAAGTTTAGCGACTGGAAAGAACTGACAGAGATTCTGCGTTCCATATGCTTGTGACCAAGAAATTCTAAAGCGCCTATTTCGCCATCTTCAAGCTGCCAAGCTTCAGCTCCGCCAACAACAATCTTGGACCCATAACTTAGGCTATCGTGGTTATGAATGAACTTTCTGAATCTTCACATAAAAGATGTCGATGTCGTACTACTTGATGGGAAGGTTAAATGCACGTCATCATCATCACATCAAGATGGGCACTTATCCATCATTCATGATAAATCAGTTTTTTCTCCTCTAGTTGTTGGCGTAGCTTGAGAACAGCCTGGTGTGCGTCCTTCTCTTTTTTGGTTCCAAGACACACAAGCTTTCCGTTTGAGTATACTAGGAAAACCGCCTTGGGACTATCCATTCGGTAGATTAGCCCAGGAAACTGGTCAGGCTCATACATGATTCTGCCGCGCATTTCTGTTGTGGACTCGTATAATTGCGAGAGATCGACCGACCCGCCGAGGCTTGCGGAGGCAACGACGTTTCTTATCTGGATTTCTGGTTTGCCAACGATGAGTATGCCTTCCTTCTTTAATTTTCGGACGAGCTGCTGCAACGCTGTTTTCGCTTCCTTTTCTGACCTAGCACCAACGCAGACCAGCTTGCCAGACCCAAAGATCAGGAATGTGGTGCTTGGTCGTTTCAGCCTAAATACTAATCCGGGAAACTGTTTTGGGCGATATTCTGCTTCAGAGAACGTTTGCACTACCGCGTTCAAATCGATTCTATGCTTCAGTGTGCCAGAAGCCACGACGTTCTCGATTTTTACGGCAAGCTCAATCTTCGACACTTTATCCCTTCATCGCAGCTAAGGAACTTTTTCGAACGTCTTGTCAATGAAACCAACTTCAACGTAGACCTCTTGGATCTTATCCAAGTCGAGATATCTGGTGTCCAGCCCTATGGCGCCCGTCTGGGTGATTATCCGTTGATTCGTGATCATGTATTCCGTGTTTCTGTGCCAACCATAGGGGGTGGGAATAGGCATAGGAGTAGGCGAAGGCATAGAAATTGGCGATGCATTGTCATAGTAAGCTCTCCCTATAGCACCTATAATGATTAAAACAGCAATAATCACAATCAAAGTGAAAGTTTTCAATCTTACTCAATACATAATATTTCTATTCTGTTTATTTAATGATTCTTAGCGTCGCCTGCCCGATGACATAAATGTGAAGGAAAAACCCTATACTAACTGCATGCCATTAGTATATTAAAAGGTTAAGTTATCTAATAGGTAATGTTAGAGAACTGATTCTATTGCAATCCTTGAGGGAAATCAAAATTACTCGAGTTGAGGAGAGAACAAGAGATGCTTGGTTTGATTTGAGTTTGCGACAAATTCGGGAGGGTTATGTTCGATTTTATCGGGTCCAAGATTTCCTTACTGGAGAATGGCTCTTTAAAGTTTGTTTGGATAAAGAATTAGGCAAGGTTATCGTGAGGGCAGTGAAGTGTCCACCTGGGAGACGCTTTTCTCAACTGGAAGGGAACACAATGCTGTTTCAGAAAAGCTTGATTGAAGGTTTAGTTTACGACATTATATCTTTAACCTATGCTGACGAAAATGACAAGCTTTATAGAAAAGTTGTGGGCAGCGTGGAAGAAATTCCAGCAACAATTCGAGAGCGTTTTGAAATCAAATCATATGAAGAGGCGACTGGTAAAAAGGTTCCTGGGAAGCGCTGGGTTACCTTATCTGAAAAAGATGATGAAAAGAAGATGATAACTTTATTTTTGTTAGAAAGGGCTTGGCCTCTATCCCCCATTTCTATTGAGGAAAGATCAAAAAGTGTAAGTTTGCTAGCATTAATTAAGGATCTGGAGAAGGCGCGAATTGAGGACATCTACCGAGTTGCAATCGAACAATTTGGAATGGGTAAAGAAGAGGCAGATACAATCCTAGCCTCACTGGAGAAAAAAGAACAAATAAAGTACCTGGAAGAGGGGTATGTCAAAACCCTCTAAAATAAATATGACTGTCGTTTCAGGATAAGCTGTGTATTGTATTTAGAAAGCAGACCACTGCAAAGCAAGAGAATTTGTTACTCAGATAATTTGGAGCGCGCGCGCTCTAAGGCGGGGATTTTCGATGTTTCGAGTCAGGTTATGTTGCATGTCCAAAATGTAAAGCAAGGTATAAAACATGAAAAGTCCATGTTTAAAAGGAAGAAAGAGACACGAGTTTGGAAGGAAAGTCAGCAAAATTCATAAGCATTGTAAGTGGTGCGGAAAGTCGAGAGAACAAATAAAGCAAGAGCAAAGGAAGAGAATCAAGAAAAACTGTGCTGCTTACTTACCTTAGCATTACACTCTAATGCTAACACAATCGCGAAAAAAGGACACTTATCGTTGTAAGCATACAAATGATTCTGAAATATGTTTAAGCGCGCTACCTCTTTCTCTTCAACATATTTTCTAATATTGGGTGCAACTTCTCGTTTTCTGCTTTGATTTTGTCCTTGCCAAGGGAGCGCAACTGCCCATTCATTTCCCTTATTAACTCGGCAAACTTCACCCCTTCAGCTGCAGAAACGTATTCCACACGGAATCTTTCTGGACTTAATCCAAGTTTATGCAACATAGGTGCCAACGCGTCCATTCTAGCTTTCATTTTCCAGTTTCCGCTTATATAATGACAATCGTACGGTAAATGGCAGGCGCCAACCAGAACCATGCCCGCGCCAAGTCTAAACGCTTCAAGGACAAAATCGCGGTCAACCCTTCCAGAGCACATAACTCGTATCGACCTTACAGATGGTGGATATTCAAACCTGCTCGTTCCAGCCAAGTCTGCGCCAGCGTAGCTACACCAGTTGCAGAGGAAGGCCAAAATCTTGTCTGCAGGGTCTTTTTCAAGGGCAGCTCGTACTTGAGCCAAGATTTGAGCATCTGTGAAGTGCATCTGAGTTATAGCATCTGCTGGGCATTCCGCTACACACGTCCCGCAGCCGTGACACATGGCGGTAATCACTTCAGCAGGTTTCTTCTCCTCAACTTTTATGGATCCGTATGGGCACCGTTCAGCGCAGATGCCACATTTAGCGTTGACATTTCTGCATCTGCTTGGATCCACGACGGAGACTATTGGCTCAATCTTCCATTTTGGTTTTGAAATAACAGTTGCTGCTTTTGATGCTGCGCCGCTGCCTTGCGAAACGCTGTAAGGTATATCCTTAAGTCCTTGACATGCTCCAGCTAGAAAAATTCCGTCGGTAGGCGCGTCAATGGGCTTGAGTTTCGGATGACTCTCCATAAAGAAGCCGTCCGCGCCACGTGTTAAGTTGAGTATTCGAGCCATTTCGTCTGTGCCTTTCTTAGGTATGGCAGCGGTTGCCAAGACAACCATTTCAGCTTCAACTTCTATTGGCTGGCCGATGTTGGTGTCCTCCACATGGATAATCAGATTCTTGGTTTCAGGAATCTCTAAAACGCGACTCACTCTTCCACGAATAAAGTTTGCGCCTAGCTCTCTTGCACGGTCATAAAATTCTTCATAACCCTTAAATGGGCTTCGCATATCCATGTAGAGAACGTAGACTTCCACATCTTGCTTGTACTTTTCTTTAAGCTGAACGGCATGCTTTAAGGTGTACATGCAACAGAAGTTTGAGCAATATGGATACTTGTTTTTGTCGCGCGAGCCGACACATTGGATAAAGGCGACGCTATGTGGTTTCTTTCCGTCGGAAGCCCTTACAACTTTTCCGCCTGTGGGGCCTGCGGCGAGTATGAGCCTTTCGAATTCTAGAGAGGTTAAGACATTTGGGTATTTTCCATACCCATAAAGGGGCATATCATAAGGCAAGTATATGTCATAGCCTGTGGCAACAACTATTGCACCGACTTCTAGTTCGATTTCTTCTGGTTTCTGTTCAAAGTTTATGGCTTCTCTTGCTCCACAAGCATCCACACACTTGAAACATTCAATGCAATAATCCTTGTTTATCGTGTAAACGAGAGGGACGGCTTGGTCAAACGGCACCGAAATGGCTTTTCTAACACCTAAAGTCATGTCCCACTCGTTGGGATATTCGATTGGGCAAGCGTCTTTACATTCGCCGCAGCCAGTACATTGTTCAGCAATAACATATCTTGGGTTTTCACGAATCTTAACCTTAAAATTGCCTACATAGCCGCTGACGCTTAGCAAATCAGAATAAGCTATTATCTGAATGTTTGGGTGCCGACCCACATCAACCATTTTGGGGCCTTCGATGCATATTGAACAGTCAAGGGTCGGAAAAGTCTTATCAAGCTGTGCCATGTGGCCGCCTATGCTTTCAGTTTTTTCAAGCATATACACCTTGAAGCCCATCTCAGCTAAGTCTAAGGCCGCATTAATTCCAGCTATGCCTCCACCGATTACGAGTGCCTTATTGGTTACCGGGACCTCTATAGTCTGAAGTGGCATAAGCAGTCTTGCTTTTGCAGCAGCCATTCTTATTATGTCCTTGGCTTTTTCCGTAGCATCTTTTGGAGTGCTTGGATGACACCAAGAAGAGAATTCGCGGATATTTGCCATTTCAAAAAGGAAAGGATTCAAACCAGCCTCTGAAACTGTTCTTCTAAATGTTGGTTCATGCATCCTTGGCGAACAGGCTGCAACGATGACGCGGTTGAGCTTATACTCTTTTATTCCTTTCCTGATTTCATCTTGCCCAGGGTCTGCGCATGTGTATCGGTTGTCCTTTACGTAGACGACATTTGGTAGGGTTTTAGCGTATTCGACAAGCTCCTTGATATCTAATGTGCCAGCTATGTTTAAGCCGCAGTGGCATATGAAAATGCCTATTCGTAGTCCTTCAGTTTCAGCTTGTTTTTTGGTTTCTTCTTGAACCATATTACGCTTCCTCCAAGTTTAGCCTTTTATAGACTGATTTTCTCGCCCTTTGGGACCCCTTCGACTTGAGTTCTTTGGCCATTTCAATTGGCGACGCTAGCTTTTCTAGGGCTTTGTTCCACGCTCCAGAACGAACTGGTGTATGAATTATTTTTGTCCGTTTAAGTTCCAAGGCTTCCTCAACTGGACAAACAACCTTGCAGGCTCCACAGTAGATGCAAAACGTTTCGTTCACATGAACTGTTTTATCCTCGTTAGAGAGGTAAAGGGCGCCAGTTATTGGACAGACATCTAAACAGTCGGTGCAGCCCTCTGGGCATTTTTCCCTGTTTATTGCGATTTTACCTTGGAAGAACTTCCGCACCTTGATAACGTCTTCAGGACATTTGAATTCACACACTCTGCAACAAGGACAATACTCTTTTTGAATGTCAATCTTAACAGTAACTGTTTTTTTCTCGTCTTCACTCAAGGAAGCGAAATTTTCAGTCGGTCTTCCATCGGCGGCCAGCCTTGTGACTTTAATCAAGAGCAAGGGGCATGCTTCTTCACATTTGACGCAATCTGTTGGACAATTGCTTGCGTTTACTTGAATCTCACGAATTAGCTGCGGGAAGCTTTCCTTTTCAATCACCGAAATGACGTGTTCGCCGTTCAACGTTAATTTCATCGCCCCGTAAGGACATGAAGCATCACATATTCCACAGAAATTGCATT
>CAZDZM010000022.1:0-13721 GCA_964509945.1 uncultured Candidatus Bathyarchaeia archaeon | reverse complement strand
AATTTCATCGCCCCGTAAGGACATGAAGCATCACATATTCCACAGAAATTGCATTTTGCCAAATCAATGTCGATTTTAGCCTTCTTTGCTTTCTCTCCCGAAATTTTAGGCTGCTTTTCGATTTTAATCGCTTCTTTTGGACAGGCCAGAGTACATATTTGACAACCTACGCATCGCTTTTTGTCAAGGGTCAGCTTGTAATTTTTTACATGCAAAATCCATTCTAACGTTAATGCTTCCGCCGTATGTTTTTTTAGGCTCTTTAACGGCATTCATCACACCAAGCCACAATATTTACTTCCCGAAACAAAGGAAACACGATGTTTTGATTCACCATTCGGAATGTTTGAAAGTGAGGATATTGCAATATAAATATTACTTGATGTTGAAACGGTTCCACACATCTGATTTAATAGAATTTTGAAGCCTCAATGTGTTTCCGTAAATTTGAATTCAAATTCTACATATGGCTACGTAGCATTTCAAGGCATTGTCATGCAATGAAATAATTCTTAACCCAGAATCTCGCAGCAATTTTTCAAAAGTTTCTAATGGAAAGGCCTTCTTTAAACCAGTAATCACCAGCAAAGCGCCATGTTTCGCGGCTCGTCCGATCTCCTTCAACGTCTCATCAGGGTTTGGCATGTTCTGAAGTAACGTGAAGGCGAAAACTATGTCAAAACTCGCTTCTTTGAAAGGGATTCTGTCAGCGTCAGCCAAGATCACGTGAACATTCGAAAAGTTTTTGGCTCGTTCTTTTGCTTGAAGCAAGATTTTCCTAGAAAAGTCTAGGCCTATGGTTGTGTCTGCATGAGATGCTACATGACCAAAAAAAAGTCCTGTTCCACATCCAGCATCTAAAACGAGAGCATAGCAACTTAGGTTCAAGGCTTTTAAGGCTACTTCAAATTTTGCTTCTTGCTCCTCAGCATATCGCCCATCATACATGTGCGCTGTTGAATCGTAACGTCGCATTACTCGGCGCTTTTTGCTCCACACGCTCACAAATAACCCTTCAGAAGTTTTATGTACATACGATACCTTCTAAAATTATTGGCGGTTGCTAATTGGTAAGTACAAAATCTTTTGCTGTTCTAATTGAGCCAAAAGTGGCAGAAGCTGAACCCGTTATTAAGGAAGCGGTTTCTCAACGGAAAACCCTGCTTGTCGTCGGCAGATGCTGGGTGCATTATATTGGGAGAGCAAAATCAAAACTAGAGCCTGGCGAACGTATGCTAATAATCAAAGAAGATGGTTCTCTTCTTGTTCATCGTTCAACAGGCTATGAACCAGTCAACTGGCAACCTCCAGGCTGCATTTTTCACGTTCAAGCCAAAGACAATATTTTGGAAATTCGCGCTGTGAGGCGGCAACCCCGCGAAAGCGTTAAGGTATCCTTTGACGCTATTCAAATGGTTTCTGCCCTGAGTCTCGTGGATTCTGGAGAATTTTCACTTTACGCAAGCGAAGAGGACATGCACAGGGCAATTTTATTAAAGCCGTCGCTTTTGGAGGAAGGCTTCAAGCCGATAAGTTATGAGAAGAAAGTCGAACCGGGTTTCGTGGACATTTATGGTGAGGACAAGAATGGAAGACTTGTCGTTGTTGAAATTAAACGTAAAACAGCCGGCAAGGAAGCCGCTCTTCAACTTGCCAAATATATTGGCTCCATAAAAAGTAAGGCAGACCGTGAAATTCGAGGAATTCTCGCCGCGCCTGAAATTGCAAAGGATGTACAAAGGCTACTGTTTACTCTTGGATTGGAGTTCAAAGCGCTGGACCCTAGAAAATGTGCAGATGTTTTAAAGAGGGCTGAAACAAGGAAGCTGGAATCATTTTTCAAGAAGGAAAAGGCCAATGATTCATAGGATTATGCCATTAGCCTTTGACAGTTTCGGCGTTCGTTCAATGGCAACATTTGTTGAAACAGATGACTTGAAAATTTTGATAGATCCCGGCGTTGCTTTGGCGCCCCTTCGTTACGGTTTGGAGCCACATTTCTTAGAATGGCAAAGGCTTGACCAAACTTGGGAAGAGATAAAGCGTTATGCCGAGGAAGCTGATGTTCTTGTGGTGACGCATTATCATTATGATCACCATGACCCGGATTATCCAGAGATGTACAAGGATAAGATGGTTTTTGTAAAGCATCCTACAGAGAACATAAATATGAGCCAAAAGGAAAGAGCCGCCTTACATTTGATGGTAATAAACGAACTGCCTAGTAAACTCGAATTTGCCGACGGAAAAAGTTTCCAAATAGGCAAAACTATGTTAACCTTTTCAAAGGCCGTTTGTCACGGAACTAACCCGCGCCTTGGATATGTAACAGAACTTTGCATAGGAAGCGGCGGTGAAAAATTTCTTCACACATCTGATGTTGAAGGCCCATCTCTCGAAGACCAAATAAGTTTTATTCTTAACGAAAGACCTGACGTTTTATTCGTCGACGGCCCAATGACGTATATGCTTGGATATCGCTACTCTTACAAAAGTCTGGAAATATCAAATAATAATCTGGTTCGCGCCATCAAAGAAACGCATATCCACACTCTTGTTTTGGACCATCATTTCCTTCGTGACTTAAACTATAAGATTACAATAAAACCAGTATACGAAGCTGCTGAAAAACGCAAAGTAAAGATCGGCACAGCAGCCGAATTTTGCGGCAGAAAAATCGAGATGCTTGAAGCGTTAAGGAAGGAATTATACACAAAATATGGCGAGAAGAAAGTTAGGGGTAAAAGGCTGACATTTGAAGAGTGAAATATTTCTGATTTTTGAAGAAAATGTTAAATTGAGGGCTGATATTTGGCTTAAAAGAAGTGGTGAAAATGAACGTTTGGAAAGATATTCCCGTAGGCGATAAGCCGCCGGAGTTGCTTAACATGGTGGTTGAAGTTATAAGTGGTTCAAGAGACAAGTATGAATATTATTCTATTTGGGAATCATTTGTTTTGGATAGAGTAGTGCCATCATCCGTGGTTTTTCCCGTTGAATATGGTTTTGTTCCGCAGACATGGTTCGATGACAACGACCCCCTTGACATAATGGTATTAAGCTACGAACCACTTGAAGTTGGATGCGTAGTCAAGGTTAGGGTAATAGGAGCGTTAATAATAGAAGATGAAGAAGGAGAAGATCCAAAAATATTATCAGTACTTGTCAATGACGCAAGATTTGAAGGCTATAAAGACATTGATGACGTCCACAAGCATAAACTTGTAGAAATTCAAGAATTTTTTGAGACCTATAAGAGGTTGGAACCGCATAAATGGGTCAAAATTAAAGAATGGAAGAGTGCTGAAGAAGCCATGAAAATCGTAAATTACGCCATCAAAAGGTTTAAGGAACTCAACACGCCATAGTCAACTTTCGAGTCTGGTTATGCCAACGTTTGACTGAAAGTTTTGCATGATATCTGATTTCTCCTATTCTTTGTGATAACTTTGGAGACAAGAAAAGATTTTGTAAATAAATATGCGATTAAACAAATTGATCTATCTGGAACTTATATTCATGGCTATTTTCTGGGTTGGGTCATTTTAGCTGTCAAGAGTGCATTGAGTCAAGTAAACCCATTACTTTTCGCAACATTGAGATTCACACTAGCCTCTTTTTTGTTTGTTCCGACCATGATTTGGTTTTATGTAAAAAATGAGAATCCGGAGAAAAGATTTGGGTAGCGTGGCGGGTATTTTTATTCTTCAAGGAAAAATAAATTTCGACTTATCATGTCAAATTGTGCAGATCATAGAACTCAGATTTTACAAAATATAGAAAATGAGTTGGCCCAACGGAGTGACTTTTAATCATAAACCCGAAGACTCCTCTTCTCTTTAAAGATTAATAGCCAAAAACTCAAATATGATTGTGGAAACTAGCTATGCCTTCAGCCAGTTTGATTTTGCCCTTTGCGTTTCCAGTTAAAGAGAGAGATGAAGCCTTTACTCCAAGCATGGAAATTGCCGCAGTCCTACTTTTGACGGAGGCAAAACGCAAGAAATGGAGACTTTTTGAAACCGCAATTAGTAAGACATCGTTTGTATCTAAACTGCACTATCCCTTGTGGGCTGTTCCATGGGAAAATGGATCATTGGTCATAGACGGTCTGAATGTTCTTTCATCCACAATCTCATGTCAAGTATTACCTGACGTTACATCATTTATCGATGATGTTGATCGCGCTACATCTGACCGAAAACAGTTTTTGAACACTCTTGAAAAACACAAAGAGACGTTTGCCGACTTCACCAAAGTCCTAAGTGTTCAAGTGGACGCTTTAGTGACGAGCAAGGAACTGTTATCTGCCGCTTTTGAATATATCAAAGAAACTCTTCCTCCAAAACCAGAAGAAAGTCTTGCAGCAGTTTTGGTGCCGCCTAGACTTGACTTGCAAGCTGCGGTTGAAAGCGCAAAGCAAATCACTTATCTTTACAAACAGATTCAATCAGAGATAAGCAGCCTCGAACACGTTAAGAATCTTTTAGAAGAGACGTCAAAATTTCATGAACAGATGATCCTCAAGGAAGTCGAATTCACGCGTGAAGTCTACGAAGGCGAAATTTCTAAAATGCGACCTGTAACAGAGAAGAAAGTGGATCAGCTGCAGAAAGACCGAGATGCCCGAATGACAAAAATGAATAGAGTCATAGAGAATGAATTGAAGGAAAAGGAAAGAGAAAGGGAGAAACGTGAACGTGAACTACAAGGATTAGAACTGCAGAGAGCTGATTTTATTAGAAGACGTGAAACTCGCAAAAAGAGACGTGACAAAATAGGCATAGCTCACTGGGAACATCGAATCCAAGTCCATGAAAATAAAATTCGTGAGATAAAGAAGAGAACAGACGCTCTTTCGGAGTTCATCGAAAAAACTCGTAAGCAAAACGAGGCTGACATCAAAAAAATCAGGAATGGTTATCAAGAGTTGATTGACCAAGAGAAAAAGAAAATCACTGATATTGAAGCTCAACGCGACATAAATGTCAAATCCAAACATAGAGAAATTGAGACGCTTAGGATTGCGACCAGCCATATCGCAAATCAAATTACGGAGCTTATTAATAGAAAACTAGAGAAGGCAAAAGAGTTGAAGGAATTGCCAATACCATGGCAGTTTGAGGATCCCTCGCTACTTTGTCTGCCTTTCTACCTTGTCGGTTACCAAATTAAAAATAAAACTCAACTTCAAATCTTTCCGCCTTTTAGGGTTATGAGCTCTAAGGGCATTGTCAAGACCCTTCAGAAAACCTTGGCAGGCTTTAGACCAGCCTCGGGAGTAAATCTCTTCTTGAAACCAAGATCTAAAGTTTTGAATGAAATGCTTGATTTTGCCTTAAAAACGAAAACGAAGTCAGATAAAGCCTTCGGTGAGAGCTTGCGTCAGGCAGTTGCATCAGGGAACATCCTACGTGGGCAGAAATTTAAGGAAACATTGATTAAAGGCTTGGAGGAACTGAAAGCTGAAGGTTGGACAAACCAAAAGGAAGCAGAGGCTCTAATTAAAATATACCTAGAAGGAATTTAAGTGACGTCCGAAGACAGGGTTATTGAAAGAAAAATTCTTTTAAAACGCGCCTTTTCGCGTCACCGCTTATTCGAAATAGGCAAAAAATTCGCAATCCCATATTTTGAACCCTTCGAAACCGCTTGGAATATTGATGAGGATCAAGCTGCCTTTGAAATCGCGTCCTCAGTTAGTGATGCCCGTTTAAGAGAGCTCTTTGATTCGCAAAAGCCGCGCGGATGGGTTGCTTTCAGGGGTAGATATTATACGTTTGAAGATGGCGCCTTATTACTGAAAAGTTCATGGGATACAATTGAGAGTAACCTTCGCCAAGTAAGTAAGAAATACGGAAAAAATGGATTGGATGTATTGAAAGTTTTTCTTGAGACTGGGAAAGGTTGTGGTTTGAGGGACATAGCCATTAGTTTGAGACGTCGCATTGATCCCGAACCAATTGTGAATGAACTCGAAAGATTGAAGATCATCACCGTTTCCTATCAAAGCGACAGCTACAGAGAGTGGAGGATTTTAGAGGAAACTTCTCCTTTGGTTCAGTTGGAACTGGGTATGACTGCCCCAAGCGCTCTTTCGCTACAAGCTGTCTCAGCTGAAGTGGACGAGGTCGATTATGTCACTCTAGAGAGACAAGAAATTGAAAAAATGGACACAGAACTCAACCAGTATCTGAGTGATCTATTGAAGAACCGACTTGACACTGCAATTCAATTCGGGAAAACCCTCTCAGTAACCGCCTTGGCAGATTATCTCAAGAAACTGTTTGGACCCGTTCTATACTTTGACAGCATGCTCAGCATCACACAGCAATACGGCTTGGCCGATGTGGAAATTGTTCACGAACGTGGAAAAACAGGTATGCGCACCGGCTGGAATCTTTCCTTGTTTGGTGAGCCAGGAACTGGCAAGAGTTTTTCTACGCGAGACATGATATTGGGGAAGCCAGATGCCAAGATCTCTCCACATGGCATTCCGGGGCGCAACCGCTACGCTGGCGGCATGACACCGGCGCGCTTTATCAGAATTGGCCAAGCATATATGAACCGAATTTTTAATTTTATTGTTCCCGAGTTCAACGACTGGTTCAAGTACAAGGGCATGGTTGAACCTTTAAAGTTGGCAATGGAACGGGGTGAAATCAAATATGAGCTGCATCGTGAAGTTGTAGGACCATACAAATTTGGCAGTTTTTTCAGTGTCAACTATAATGTGGCTACTTTTGGAAGAGGTTATGAGGTTACTGTTCAAGATCCAAACTTCAACGCTATTGAAGACCGCATGCTTTGCAGGATGCATAGGCTTACTAAGCAGCGCTTTATCGAAATTGCGCAGAGTCAAATGCGATTGGCTTTCGGTGAAATTGATATTGGAAAGAACGCAAGAAAGATTCGCGACCACCTAACGCTTGTCTATGCCATTGAAACTCGACACCCAATGGTTACAGATCGTTTCATGCCTAAACCAGTACGTATTACGCCTCAAGCTTATGAGATTATTGAGAAGGCCCGTAGCGCCATTTTAGAGCAAATTCCAAGAGAAGTGGTAACTTTTTCCGCTCGTCTAGAAGACAGAGCCATACGTTTTGCATGTTCCGCCTCGCTTCTCAAATATTTCGGTTCCGATTTAGAGTATATTCCAGTAAGCGAAGACGCACTCAAGTATGCAATTCAACTTTACGTGGAAGAAGCTTCAGTGAGGTCACGTCAAGAGTTTATGCCAGAAGAAGTCCTAGCTAAACTTCAACTGTAACGATGCGTTCGTAACGCATGCTTGACGGTTTTTTCTGTTTCCACATGTACTAAACGATGTTGCTTACCACAGATGGGACACGCCCAAACTTGCCCGACGTCAATCTCTCTTTTGCGGATTTTCGTCTCTGGTGCCTTCTGTTCTTCCAATGCCTTGAGTTTCTCTTCTGGCGTTGATGCTGAAAGAGGCCAAGCTCGTTCAAGTATAAAAAGAAGGATCATTGCTTTTTCATCATCATGCTTGCAAAGGGTGACTGAATGTCGCTTGAGAGCTGTTTTTCCGGTCGCCTCCTCATAGGTTTTAATCATATAGTTCTCCTTGATGATAGCGGGAATCTCTTCTGAGCTAGAGACCATTTTTCGGCTAAGCCTCTCATTTTCATCCACTTGTGTGAGAGAAACCACATCGTAAAGCATACCCTCAACCATGCTTTTCTGAAAAACCATGGAGTTCCCTTCCAATTGTGCGAAGCGGGGGCCAGGGGGACACTTAACAGCTTTGACCAAAACCTTCTCAAGTTCTTTGTCGCTACATATTTTAAATAGCCAATCTCCCGTAAGGAAATCTTTAACCCGATAGAAGCTTACTTCACCACTCCTCAATTGACGCAAATTCAGGTCATACCAAGAATCTGTAGCTCGTTTTTCAACACGGATAATCTTGATTTTCTTAAGAAACTGCAAAAGAAACCCCACACTTTTGTCATATTAGATGTTATTTAGGCTTTAAGCATTGGGGTTACATGACTAGGCTGAAAACTCATTTTGGGAATTGTTGAATTAACGCGCGCTTGCGCATCGGGCTTCATAGGAGGCTTAAACATTCTATGCGGTTTACTACTGTCTTTGGGAGAAGACTAGACGTTCTCACTGTTTCACAAAGAAATCTGTTATTTTCTTTTGGAAAAGGGCGTTTTTCAAATGTTCGCTCTCCAAAATCCATCGCCGTAATGGAATTTGGAACTTGCAAGCAATCCACGTTAAGGCTTCATTCAAGGTTGTGAAGATTAAGGGTTTTTGACGCATGGCATTTCTTACGTTTTCTCTTACTTGCCACACACCCACTGGCATTATATAGCCTGGATGCGCTTCTCGAAGAACTATTACGGTGGCTTGTCTTCTCTCTTTTACTAGTTGCTCGCACACTGCCAAACGTGCTGAATAATAGCATCCCCCTATCTGAGCGTAAGTTGTTCTTCCATCGTGGCCTTCATAGTCTGAAAACATTGCCACATTTTTGCCATTGGGGTTCCAAACGGTGCCTGGGTACCAAGCTTCTATGGCTTCATAGCTCCATGTGCTTGGAATCATTAGAACTTCAAAAACGTTGTCTAAATAGCGGGATTCATAAACGCGGTATTCGCTTATTTCAGGGAAAGTTTTGACCTGACTCATGAGATTTTTGGAGACTATGTCATCCACAGCTGTTATACTCCAACGGGTTGGCACAAGCCTTCTGTTCTTTTCTATACCGAAGGCGCCGACGCTGAAGGCTCTTTGAATTTTCGTAACCATGACGCCTTTGTCGTAAAGCTCCAGCACCGCTTGGTTTGCTTTTAAGTCCGTGTCATAATAGGCTTTTTCTATTCTACTGTCAAACTTTGCATTGCCAAGGTGCAGATCCCTGATCGGGGCGGAAGGCCCAAAGGGTTGAACATCGTCGTCCAGGAATATGAAGCCTCGGGGCTTCTTTGTGAGCTGCAATTCCATGTCTACACTGTTTTCTGCTAGGGCTAATTCCCGGGTTTGCTCAACTATTTTTCCAGCTTCCTCAAACTTTTGCACATGCACCCGATGCTTGCCACGTATAAGTAACGAACGGAAGCCTACAATTTCATCTATTGTTTTTCCAAACCAAAGTTCAGGCAAGTCGAAGAGGCTTGTATCTTCGCTAACAGGTGGCACGAGGGGCCCAGCATAAACATAAGGGTAGCCAATTCGACCAATAAAGACGCTGGGAGGAGAAGCGCCGGTGATGTCTTCGCTTGATATTAGTGGAACACTTTTCAAAAAGTAGTTTACCCTGACCATTATTGGGCAGCGGGTTTTTCCGCAGAGAAAACGGGAGCCTTTACAAACAACGCATAAGCCGTTCCGCGAAGCCCTGGTGGCAAAATGATTTCCTTCAAGACCCGAGTAGCCATAATTCTTGAGGATATTAAGTAACCAAGTTTCAGAAGAGCTTTCGTGGTCAGTTCGTTGAGCACACATCAACTGTATCATTTTGAATGATGGTTAGAACTGTCTCATATGCTTTCCGCAGCCAAAAAGCTCAAAGAATACTGGGCTTTAGCAGGGCGCGCAAGAAAGTTTTAACTTGAATTTGTAAACGAAATAAGGCAAAAGGTTTTGTTGACAAAATCGGAAGTAGCAAGCTAATTTGCGGTTCTTTCTTTTATTTGCCTCTATGCCTCAACATCAGAGAAGATTATACACTTTCTTCTATTCTTTTTCTCAGTTAACCAACATACGTTTTATATCAAACCGTGAATATGCTTGATTAAAATAGAAAAACAGTGCGACAGAGAGGATGCAAGATGGATCAAAGATTACTTGGAAGCATACTCGTGTTGATTTCGGCAGTCTGCTTCGGGCTTATACCCATATTTACACGTTTTGCCTATGAAGGCGGTGTCAGTGTAAATGGGCTTCTTTTCATCAGATTTTTCTCTGCATTCATTTTAGTTGGCATTTTTCTTAGATTGACTGGCAGATTCTACATTCCATCGAAAACCCAGCTCCTTTTTTTGCTAGCCTTAGGGGGAATCGGGTATTTCCTCGCAGCGTTCTTTTATTTCACATCCTTCCTCTACATTACAGTATCAGTCGCAGTTCTCATTGCCAACACGTATCCAGTCTTTGTCACAACAGTATCCTTGGCTTTAGGTTTGGAGAAAATTTCTTTTTCTCTAATCTTCTCAATTTTGCTTACAGTGATTGGACTAGCTTTCTTATCTAACCCAATTCTCAACGTGTCGGCGATTGGGATTTTACTGTCATTTGGTACCGCTGTCACTTATGCTGCTTATACCTTGTTGTTGCCGCGGGCGTTGAAGGGACTAAATGGTGAAATTGGGGCCTTCTACGTTATGGGAGCTACAGGCTTCAGCTTTGGAATTTTGGGTGCGCTGAAAAATGAGCTTCAGTTCCCATTGGATATTAAGACGTGGGCATGGATAATGATGATCTCTGTAATCAGCACCACCATTGCCTTGACAATGCTCTTCAAGGGTCTGAAGATAATCGGTCCCTCACGAACCTCTATCCTTTCCACAATGGAACCCGCCACAGCTGTCATCGTGGCCTCTTTACTATTCAAAGACACCCTGAATATCACGCAATGGATAGGTGGCATACTCATTCTTTTCGCCACAATACTAATTGCCATAAGAAAGAGTTAAGATACGGAAAACATCTCTGCTGGAGGAGACTCAAGTCCAAGTGGCGGCCCACGATTAAAACCGCGCCCTTTCTAACTTTCGTTTTCTGAAAAGCTTTGCATCATGAGTGTGTACAAACAATTCTGTCCCAGTTGTTTTATTAACGATAGTTGATGAATTATATTGGGGTTTAGAATGGCCGTAGTGACAAAGCAGTTTTCAATTCATACCAGAGGAGAAGGTGACATTATAGATGTTACATGCAACGTTGCTGAAGCTGTGACTGAAAGTGAGTTGAGGAACGGCATTGTAACGGTTTTCGTCCCAGGGTCAACAGGAGCAATAACCACAATTGAATATGAGTCAGGACTCTTGATAGATCTGCCAAATATTCTTGAGCGTGTAGCGCCCAAAAAACTCGTGTACGAACATGAGAAAAGATGGCATGATGGGAATGGGCACTCGCATGTAAGAGCCTCCCTAATTGGACCCAGCATCACTGTACCTTTCATTGACGGAAGACTGACTTTAGGAACATGGCAGCAGATAATTTTCATGGAATTGGATGTTCACAGTAGAAGCAGAAACCTGGTTATACAGATTATTGGTGAATAGACAGACAGACTCTGGCAACGAGGACAATATATGAGCTTTCAAATGCGCGCTCTAATTGATGACATTGTCGTCTAGATCTCCAATTAGGAGAACAATACATGTTGCAAATATCAGACTAAAAGCGACGACGATTTTTTCTTAAACATATCAATATCATCAATTCAACAATTGAGACCCAAGTTCCATTACCGTAGAAAATGCAGATATGCTGGATTATTTGCGTGTAGCGGGTTGTCTTTCCAGAGCGGAGGTTTTCTTCCGATTTATTCTCATAATGATTATTGCTGCTGCAGCAACAACCAATAAACTCGCTATCGCCACTATGGCTAGCAATCCTTCTAGACTGCCTTCAGCAGTAGCCGGTGCGGCAAGGTAAATGGTGTATATTGGATCATGTTTTATTTCATAGCCGCTATAAGTTGGATAAGAGACTATGTAGAAATAGTCTGCATAAGTCATGTTGAGCAATTGTTTCTTAGCTTGCTCATATAAGGGTCGGTCTATGTGTGCCAACGCCAGAGGAATGTAGTTCATTAAGAAAGTGTGAATCCTAAATAACGGGTTTCTTACGAATCCGTTTCTTTCAGCCGTTCTTGCTATGGCATTATAAGTCGTGCTTGAGCCGCTAGGGTAGTTATACAAGTTGTAGGAATTTTTTGCGCCGAAATTCATGTCAGATACTCTCTCACCATCTTCGGCAAAGGTTGATATTGCGCTGTTACTGACGACTACCTCATTATCCGCTACATTTTGCCCACCGGCACTGCTTTCTGTTTTATGGTCAAGCATTGCGGAGGCTTGGAAAAACACCATACTCATGCTGATGCCTTGTCTATTCAAGAATTGATAGATCGTTTCCTCTGAGTAGGTAGACCCGTTCAATCGGTAGCAGCCTGTGCCGTTATAGTGCACTGCTACTGGTATGAACCCAAACCATGTGCCTACCACCCAAAGGTCAGTCATTCTTCCAATAACGTAGTTGCTTACAATTTTGGCGGTTTTGCCATCAAGGTCAAAAATTAAGTCGTAGGTGAAAGTTAGTTCCTCATAAACGCTGACCGCAACTGGCACGCTTTGATAAGATGAATTGGCAGGATCTATTGAGACGCGCCACCATATTGCAGTAAGATTTGTGTAAGTCATTCCCCAGCTCCACCGATTGGCTTCTGGATGAGTTAAAGGAATAGTCTTTGTTATGCTATTCAGCGCTGGTGCATCTTGTTGAATCAGTGCAGATAAGTCAAAACCCATGCTGAAGGACGCATACAAAGTGTCATTTCTGTCGGGCGAATCATGATATATGGTGTCTTCGGCTTCGTTATAGGCTAAGAGCATGATGTATGAGGATGCCGTTACAACATCCCTTTTTTGGTTTTCTGTTTTGTAATGCATCATGAAAGTCTGAATTGGCAACGTTACGGAAAGGGCTCCAAGACCCATTGTGATGTTTGTAAGGCCCGCATATAGCATCTGTACACCACTGTAATTTACATAAGTCATATAGAGATTTGCATGTGCACCAGCCGGCGGACGAGACAAGCCATGAGCAGTGGCATACACATCAACATACTCAAGGTAATCAACGACCTTGGACCAGCTTTCTTCATCAAAATCCCCTGACCTCAGATAATCGCCAGCAAAAACAGGGCAAATTGAAGATGCCGTCAAGAGAAGAATAACAACTAACACAGAGCTTTTGCGGGCGACCATTTTATGGATCAACTCAAACGTCGAGTAATATCGTATATAGGAATACTTAATAAAGCTTGCGTCTTTTCCCTTCAAATAAATAATTGCAGTCTAGAAATTAAGGGGCAACCGGAACAAAGAAAACTTTGCTATAGTGTTGGCGCGCACTGCTATCTATACTTTTCACATCTGACACTTTGGGCAGAAATATGTGTGCCCTCCTCCCAGACTCAACTTCTCTATAAGGGTCCCGCATATTGGACAGGCCTGCTGCTTCATGTTCGGACCCATGGCTGGCATGTAGCCACCTTGATTTCCATAAAGGTCATAAAATTGGTCTTTTCCTTTGAGTCGGATTCGTTCTTGAAGCATAAGCCTAATAGCATCGTAGAGGGCTCGTCTCTCATCGTTATTCAGCTCTGCGGCTTTTCTCTTTGGGTGAAGCCTAGCCCGGTATATAATATCTTGAAAAGCGCTATTGCTCAGTCCTACCACAACCGCGTCTTTTCCTACGAGTACCGACTTGAGTGTCCTGTTATTGTCAGCTAAGAGCTTCGAGAAGCGTTCGAAGGTAAACCCTTCATCTATGGGTGACGGTATCTCAAAGTTGAAATCTCGACGGTAAACATAGGAACGCTCTAAGTCCTTATCTTTCATCGCTTGGATGACACCCATGCTAGTTAGCCTTACAGTCAACACTGAGCCATCAGTAAAATCAACTTTCAAATGGAACTTGCTTGGGACCGTTTGCCCGCTTGTGTGATA
>CAZDZM010000021.1:0-20225 GCA_964509945.1 uncultured Candidatus Bathyarchaeia archaeon | reverse complement strand
CCAGTCGGTACGAGTGCATGAGTTTTGATGCTAGTGGATGCATAAGCGATTTCGGCGTTGAAAAGGAAAAATTAATGCAGGTAGTAAAAACTGGAAAGCCCTTCCTCACTTCTGGGTGTCCGAACTGCAACCGCCCATACTACAACGAAAAACCAAGCGGCCCAATCTATAATTATCCGAGAAACATAAGACACGAAGAGTTGGCGGAAATAGGAAAAGAGCTGTGTCTATGCGGAGCATGAGACCTTGAACTTGTATCCCTTCTAAACGTAATATTTATTGAGATGAACTCGATAAGCCGTGAATTATGAAAAGTAGCAGAACACTCAGCGAGCTTGGTGACACATTAATCCGCAATTACAGGGGCTTTCTCTTCTTGGGAAAACTTGGGCTTCTGTCTTGTTACCTGTTCGACCAGTTTCCAGAACTCCTCGTTTGTTAAGCCTTTTCGCAAGTCTTTCATCAATTTTTTTATCTGATAGAATGTCATCTGCGATTCACCTTTGTCTAGGCTTTCCTGAAGCCCTCTTATCCTTCGAATTATCTCTTCTATTTGAATTGGTGTGGCTTTTATTCCCGCTTGTGCCAAACGGTTCTGAATAAAGTTTCTTCCAGTATTTCTGCCAACAAAGAACGTTGTTTCTCTGCCAACGATTTCAGGCGGAAAAGGTTCATATATGAGAGGATGCGCAAGCATGCCTTCAACATGCTCATCAACCTCGTGGACAAAAGTATTTTCGCCTATTATGGGCTTGTGGAACTGAATTGGAAGCGCAAAGGCTTTTTCGGCTAATTGAGAAAGTCTATAGATTTTGTCCACAGCTACGCCAGTATCAATATTGTACAGAAGCTCTAGGGCAGTGACAACCTCTTCGAAAGGAGCGACTCCTGCTCTCTCTCCGAATCCAACGGTGCATGTGTGCAGATAATTTACGCCTTCTTCTGCAGCTGCCAAGGTGTTTGCCGTTGCTAGACCAAAGTCATTGTGACAGTGAACTGAGAGCGGAACGTTCTTCTTTGTCACCTGCAAAAGGCCTTCTCTAACGTGGGAGATTAAGTAACGCATAGACAAGGGTCTTAAAAAGCCAACAGTGTCAGCAATCACCAGTTTGCTTGCCCCAGCTTTCACAGCTGCTTCAAAAATCTTCAAAATGTCTTCAATGGGTGTCCTTGAAGCATCTTCTAGAACAAAATCCACAGTTGCGCCGTGCTTCCTTGCATGTTCAATGCATTCAACCGTTTTTTGCAAAACTTGCTCTTTGGTCATTTTAAGCTTAAATCGCAGGTTCAGTTCATTAAAAGGAGCGTCTATCGTAATTTCTTTTATGCCACATTCTAGGCAGGCATCCACCTCACTCTTGGCAATATGTGCCGAAGCCGTAAGGGTGGCGTTTTGAAAACTTTCATTAACAATTTTTTTAACGCTGCTCTTTTCTTCTTCTGAAAGGGCTGGGAGACCTACGTTTATAATGGCTATGCCGGTCTCATCCATCATTTTGGCAAGTTTAACCTTTTCTACATAAGTCAAATATACTGTTGGGGTCTTGACTCCTTCTCTAAAGGTTTCATCCCACATAAAAACTCTTTCAGGAAGCTTTGGAGGTAAATTCTTTCTTAAGCGGTTATAATTTGCTATCAGCCCTTGAGCTTCAAGTTTCTTGAATATCGTCTTCCTCATACCCGCACAATCCAAATAAGTCCAGTCTAGACGCACTCTTTTATTCGGTAAACATTAATATAAGAATTATACGGTTTTTGCGCTACCAGAAAAGCAGAAAGAAGAAACTGGAAATTCAATTAAATCCATATTCTCCGATGAACTTTATGCCTTTCAGTACGTCATGCATGCAATTGTATAGTGTTCTTAGTTCTCGACTCGCCTGATTTCGAACACAACAGGGTTTTCAGGATCAGGGCAAGCATTGACTATCACGTTTTTATCTTCAGCCCATGGAAACTCGACGCCGTAACGCATAGCGAAAACTTTAGGCAACAAGACCGTTAGCGCGCTATAACAGATGTCGCCTTTAATTGATTTGCCGTCAAAAACTATTCTGTCTCCGACCTTGTGGCCGAAAATGCATTTTCCCTTAATGCCTTTTATGGTAACCTCAATTGTGGACATGAAGATTTCCTCACGTAGGCTACTTTTGGTATAAAAGATGACATTTGAATGATTCTGATATAATAGTGTTTACAAAAATTTTAAGTGGTTGGAAAAAGAAGTATTGAGCATGCAAAAATCGTGAGCTGTGGCGTATGAGCACTTTCAAAAGTATTGTGGAAAAGATCAGAGCTCTGGAGAACGAGAGGAAAAACCTTTTGCTGGAAATCGAAGAACTCAAAAAGATGGCAGATGCCAAGGCGAAAGCTTTAGAAAGTGAAGTAAACATGCTCAGAGAAGAGGTAAAATCACTGCGGGTACTTCTCGGCACCGAAGAAGCTGAACCTGAGTTTGGACAGAAAAAGAAAAAATAGCGAGAACACACAAAATTCAGCCTTTTCATTGTCAAACGAATCGACTAGGGTTCACCTTAAAAACCAAACATCATCTTATATTAGAAAGAATCACTAAGACCATTAGTGGTGAAAAGGCCTTTGGGCAACGACCGTTTAAGCGTTAATCTAGCCGGCTTGAAACTCGCCAATCCAACAATATTGGCTTCTGGAATTTTAGGGTATTCCGCCGAATCGCTAGAGAGTATTGTTAACGGTGGAGCTGGCGCCGTGGTAACTAAATCTGTTGGATTGAAGCCGCGGGTTGGCTACGCAAACCCAACCGTCGTTCAAGTCAACTGCGGCTTGATAAACGCCATTGGACTCCCCAACCCTGGTATAGACGAATATGCGAACGAAATCCGCAATATGAAAATTGTTTTGACTGTTCCGTTAATTGCTAGTGTTTACGGTTTTTCAGCTGAAGAATATGCAACTGTATCGAAAAAAGCCGCGGATGCGGGCGCAGATGCTGTGGAGTTAAACGTTTCATGCCCGCACGTTAAGGAAACAGGTTCGGAAATTGGGCAAAACCCAAAAATTCTGAAGGAGGTTGTAAAGAAAGTTAAGGCTAAAGTGAGTAAACCAGTTTTTGTCAAGCTTTCTCCAAACGTCGCAAGCATAGCAGACATCGCTGAAGCAGCCGCCAAGGCCGGCGCAGATGCCTTAACAGCCATAAACACGGTTAAAGCCATGGCAATAGATGTTGAAACAGCTTTACCGATACTAGCCAACACAGTTGGTGGGCTCTCTGGACCAGCTGTAAAATCAATTGCGTTAAGATGTGTTTATGATGTTTACGAAAGGGTTAAAGTGCCAATAGTAGGATGTGGTGGTGTAACTAATTGGCGTGATGCGGTGGAATTTTTGCTAGCAGGAGCCTCCGCGGTCCAAATAGGCACTGCAGTAGCCCTAAAAGGTTCCAACGTGTTCAAGGCGGTAACACGTGGAGTGGAGGCATATTTGAAAAGGAAAAGGTTTGAGAGTGTGAACGAAATTGTCGGCTTATCGCATCGCAGCTAACACTCTAAGAACTAGGAACATTCTTAAAGTGAAAACCGAGAACTCAACAGTAAAAACCTTCACATTCAAAGATAAACAGTGCTCCAAAGCTAGGCCAGGTCAATTTCTGATGCTTTGGATTCCAAAAGTAGACGAGATTCCCCTAAGCATATTAGATACCGGCGAAGACGCCACTGTCTCAGTTGCTGTTAAGAAGGTTGGCGAAGCAACAAAAGCGTTACATAGTAAAAAAGCTGGGGAGATTATAGGCGTTCGCGGGCCTTTCGGAAACAGCTTTACAATGAAGGAAGGCAAGATTTTGATGGTTGGCGGCGGAACCGGAATAGTTCCCCTGCTGTTCTTGGCCAAGAAAGTAGCGTCTAAAGCCGTGAAGCTTTCTTTTGTAATGGGCGCAAAAACAAGAGAAGACCTACTCTTCACAGAGCAATTGGAAAACCTTTGCAACAAAGGCAAATTTATTGCGACAACGGAGGATGGCAGTTGCGGAATTAGATGCTTGGCTACTGAACCGGTAGAAACAATTTTAGCTGAGGAGAAGTTCGACATAACTTACACCTGTGGGCCGGAGCAGATGGTGCGGAAAGTCTTCGATCTGACTGGAAAGTATGGAATAGACTTGGAGGCAAGTCTGGAACGCTTAATGCGTTGTGCTATAGGCTTGTGTGGAAGTTGCGTCATTGGCAAGTACCGTGTTTGTAAAGACGGCCCAGTGTTCACTAGAGAGCAGCTAAAGGAAGTTGTAGGCGAATTTGGAGTTTCAAAACGCGGTTTTGACGGAAGAAAAACTCCACTTTAAGAAACGCGTTCAATGGCCTGCTTGGTTCCAGATAGCCATAGAACGCCAAGAAATGAGGGCGTGTGGTCGATGTTGGTTGTTTTTGAGCCAAAAATACTAATGTAGCAATGTTATTGGTAAAGGTTATATTTTTATATTGTATCTTCGTGTATTTGCGGGTGTATTGGGATGCAAGGTGACCGTCAAATTCAAACCTAATTTCGATTTGACCCTCGCAATAGATTACCGCCCGCTTGAACTGGAAAAGGAAATCCGCGAATTTTGGGAAGAAAACCTGATAGAAGAAAAGTTAATAGAGTTCCGGGAAAAAGACAACAAGGGCCTTCTAGGCTATGTGGAAGGCCCGCCAACCCTGAACGGCATTCCCCACGTGGGCCACGCGAGAGGCCGCGTGATGAAAGATATCCGCTACCGCTGGAAAACCATGCAAGGCTACTGTGTTCCTTTCTGGGCTGGATGGGACTGCCAAGGCTTGCCAGTGGAGCTGGAAGTTGAAAAACTTTTAGGCGTAAAAAACAAGCGGGAACTCCTAGAAAGAGTAGGCGAAGAACGCTTCATACAAGAATGCAAAAAAGCCATCGTGAAGTATCATCGGGAATGGGTTGCTGCCGACAAAAAACTAGGCGTATTCATAAACCAGAAAAGGGCTTACTGGACATACCTTGACAGTTATATAGAAAGAGAATGGCAATACCTACAACGCGCTTGGGAACAAAACTTGCTGGAGGAAGGCTACTACGTTGTTGCCTACTGTCCAGGCTGTCAAACCAGCCTTAGCAGTGCAGAAGTGGGCTACGAAGGTGCCTACAAAGAAGTGGAAGATCCCTCGCTATACTTCAAGTTCAAAGTGACGGAAAGTCAAAACGAATACTTCTTTGTCTGGACAACCATGCCCTTCACGATAATTACGGACACTATGCTGGCCATACATCCTCAAACTGAATACGCAAAAGTGAAAGTCGGCGACGAAAAATGGATAATGGTGAAACAACGCGTCGAGCCTGTCATGCAAGAACTCGGCATAGAAAAATATGAAATAACAGAGACTGTTCTGGGCAAAAGCCTCGAAGGAAGAAAATATGCGCATCCCCTCAAAGACATTATTCCAAAACAGGCAGAACTCGAAAATAAGCATCCCCTCGTGCACAGTGTCATCGGCGAAGATTTCGTGGACATAAACACAGCCACAGGCGTCGTCCACCTCTCGCCAGGAAACGGTGAAGAAGACTATTTCGCCGCCAAAAGCAGAGGAGTCCCTGTTTTCGCGCCCTTCGACGATGAAGTCAGATTTACAAAAGACGCCGGCGCCTTCAGCGGCATCTTCGCACGGGACACAGACGCCATGGTTATTGAAGAACTCCGCAAAAGAGGCTTACTTGTTGAAGTTAAAATGATAAAGCATGAATATCCCACGTGCTGGCGCTCTCATCACAAGATAGTCTGGCTTGCAAGAAAAGAATACTTCCTTAGAACGGACAAAGTGAACAAGAAAATTTTGGAAGCGGCAGAAAAAATCGAATACTATTATCAAGAGCCCAAAAATCGCTTTGTGGCCTTCCTGAAAGAAGGCAAACCATGGTGCATATCCCGAGAACGCGTCTGGGGCACTCCACTGCCAATATGGACTTGCGAGAAATGTGGAGAAAAAACACTGGTGACAAGTAAAAAAGAGCTTATGGAAAAAGCCCAAGAAAAAATCCCTGAAGACTTTGAACTACACAAACCGTGGGTTGACCGCATCACCTTCAAATGCGAAAAATGCGGCGGCATAATGCACAGAGAAAACTACGTTTTAGACACGTGGCACAATAGCGGCGCCTCGCCCTACGCGCGGTTCACAGACGAGGAATTAAAAAAATTCGTCCCAGCGGATTTCTTGACAGAGGCAATAGACCAAACTCGCGGATGGGCCAACTCACTTCTTCTAGAACACATCGTATTAACTGGAAAGCCAGAAAGCCCCTACAAGGCGTTTTTGTTTCAAGGTTTAGTCCAAGACGCAAAAGGCAGAAAAATGAGCAAAAGCTTGGGAAACATCATAGAGGCTAATAAGCTGCTGGAAAAATACTCGGCAGACCTCTGTAGGTTCTACATGATGCGGAAATGCTCTCCTATAGATTTTATGAACTTTGACCTTCAAGAACTGAACCGCCGCCCATACCAGGTATTATCCACGCTATATCACCTGAGCAGATTTTTCCTGCAAAACGCCGAATTCGACAAGTTTACTCCGCAAAAGTATTCTCTTGAATGGGCAAGAAATGCTAACCAACTTCGAAAACCCGATTTTTGGCTCCTCTCGAAACTTCAGGAAAAAATAGAGGATTATACGGTCAAGCTGGAAAAATGCGAATTCAACACCGCCCTAGCGGTTTTGGAAGATTTCGTCATAGAAGTCATGAGCAGACTTTATGTGCCCATGGTTCGGAAAGAACTCTGGACAGATGACCCAGAAACGCACGACAGGAGACAAGCAATTTATGCAACGTTGCACTATGCTCTTAAAATAGTGACATTGCTTTTCAACCCCGTGACGCCATACTTGAGCGAAGAGCTCTATCAGAAAGTCTACAGAGAGCTTGACCAAGCACTGCCAAAATCAATAAACTTTGAAACTTGGCCGAAACCAGACCTGGAAATGCGAAACAAAACGCTGGAAGAAGACTTGCAAATCTTGTTTAAATGTGTTTCGCTAACCTATTCGGCGAGGCAATCAGCAAAACTGAAGAGAAGATGGCCGCTCAACAGAATAGTCATAGTGGCCCCGGAAAAAGCTTGCAATACCTTGAAAAACGTTGAAGAATTGTTCCTAGAGCTGACAAATGTTAAAACAGCAGAATATGCTCAAAAGGTTCCGGAAAACGTTTTACACGAAAACTGGGTTTCCGCCTCCGAAGATGACACGCAAGTCTTTCTGAACGCCCAGCGTGACGAAAAACTTCTCGGCGAAGGTATAATGCGGGACCTAGCCCGCCGGGTTCAAGCCCTAAGAAAAGAGTTGGGTTATATGCCTACTCATGTATTGGACGCTGTTCACGTCGCGGAGCTTGAAGAAGAAAGCATCAGAATGTTGAAGCCTTACGTGGAAAATATGGCAGAGCTTGTCCGCGCAAAAAAAGTTCAGCTACATGTTAATCGCAAAGAAGTCAAAGCTGAATGGCACGAGTCTCAATTGGATGAAAAGAAAATCTACATAACCATTTCCTAGCTGCTACAACACCGAAAGTTATCTATCAAAAATTGGCGAATCACCAATGACTGAAACACAAATAGAACAGAACTCTAATTCTCAAATATCTTAGCACGCACTTTGAAAAGAGCGAGTGAAACCGGACTACTTTTTCTCTGTATACATCGGCTTTTCTAGCACGTGTACCAGCGCAAGTCAGATATAGGCGTGAACAAAGAAATGCAAAGGGGAATCAAACCTTTGAATGGAGAAAGGAATGATATCATTGTTAGGATAACAGCTCGCAAGAAGAATGACACTATTGAGTATAGCTTAGAGAGCCGTGAAGGTTTGACGCAGGAGCAACTTGATTATTACCTCGGAGGAGTAATAGACGGGCTCTGTGAATGGAAAACCAAGATATGCGAAGAAAAAGCTAGGAAATGGATAAAAAAGAAGTATCCTTACCACTTAAAGCAAAAGAAGATCTAGTGCTGACCTTGCCCAAAATAGAGTATGAATAGACTGACCTCAAAGTTTTAACAGAAAAGCCTTCACTGATATCTGATTCTCGTTCTTTGCGCAAGTTCAATGACAACATCGAGTGCTAAGGATGTGGCATAGCGACTTCCTTCATTGGGACACCGCAGCATATCAAGTCGCAAGGATAGCATCCACATACATCATCAACCACAACGATAAGGCCGCATTCCTCACACTTGTACTTCGTTCCCTTTTTCATTCCCTTCTTTGCCATGTTCAACATCACCTCCTTTTTTACGACTGACAAGTTATCGTAATTTCCTAACCATTTATAAGTTGATGTGACTGTCATACAACAGCAACAGCAAGCGCACTATGTAGCGTGCACTTGAGAATTGAAGAGTTCCGCAAAATCTAAAAGAAGTTCACAGCGACCGCACACACTTTGCGGTCAGGCATCCGTTGATGCATGAACGTGTCAACGTGTGCTCTTTTCTTACCTTGTAATGTGGCAGCGCTTAATATTAAAGCGATGATATAGAGGAAAACCGAGGCGACAAATGTCCCCAATTCCAACCACATAAGATTCTCCCGTCCAGAAAAGTCCGACGGAAATTACAATAGCGTGCACAAGTTTAAACAGACTAGATAAAGAAAGTATAGTATGCCAGTGAACAGATATTAGATGGAGCCAGAATTATGGATGAACTTGTTAAAAGGGCGGCTAAAGATTTAGCGCAGTCAAATTACGCTGTTGCTTTAACAGGCGCAGGAATATCAACCGAGTCAGGCATTCCTGATTTCCGAGGGCCTTCAGGGATTTGGACCAAAAATCCTGAAGCGGAAAGGAGAGCATACCAAAGTTATCAAAAGTTCCTGGCAAACCCAAAAGAATATTGGGAAGAAAGACTGAGCAAACCATCTTATTTGGGCGATCTAGAGAAGGTGAAGCCAAACTCTGGCCATTATGCTTTGGCTGAGCTTGAGAAGATGGGGATTTTGAAATGTGTTATAGCCCAAAATATTGACAATTTGCATCAAAGGGCAGGGAGCACAAACGTGCTGGAGTACCATGGTAACGCCTTCAAACTGAGATGCGTTTCTTGTAATACTAGGTATAACCTACAAGAATACAATTTGGAAAAACTGAGAGAAGGCGGGAAATTGCCGCCCCTTTGCAGAAAATGTGGAGCAGAAATAAAATCAGACATAGTTCATTTTGGGGAGCCTATTCCTGCAGACGTTGCAAATCAAAGTTTGCAAGAAATTCACAAAAGTGATTTGATGCTGATTTGCGGAACATCTGCTGTAGTTTACCCCTTTGCCAGTTTGCCAAGAATTGCGCGAAAGAAGAGAACTCCGGTTGTAACGATAATTGAGATAAATGCAGAGCCAACTCCTTTAACTTTTCAGAGAATCTCAGACTATCTAATTCAGGGGAAAACGGGGGAAGTTTTGCCAAGAATAGTAGATGAGGTTAGAAAGCACATTTTTGGAAGAGGTTGAATAACCTTGGTCTTGGCAGCGCGCACACTAACTTTTAGTGCTGGTTAGAACGAAACCTAGACGTATACCATATAGCAGAACACGCTCTCCTGGGCGTTCTCGGGTATATTTCACAAGAAAATGGAACCGAAACCTCTAAATCTTTTAGCGGAGGTTTTCTTCAGAGAAAAAGGCATCGGGCCGGTGGTTCAGTCTGGTATGAACGCCGCCCTCGCACGGCGGAAGCCGGGGGTTCAAATCCCCCCCGGTCCACCACGTAAAATACCAAGCTAGCCGTTTTCGTTGTGCGTACCTTGTGTTGGAAACATCAGGGACAATGGTCGAGTGGCTCAAAATGAGTTTATAGAGAAGTTTTTGCTTCGGCAGAAATGCAGTCAAGCTTCTAGCGTGATTGTTGGTCTAGAATGAAATTGAGGATTTTTGCTCTTTCTTTCAGCGAGTTGACTATTACGTCGGGATTCATTCTTTCAAGTTCATCTCTTGAGTAAGCTCCTGTGAGAACGGCTATGCATTTCATTTTTGCTTTTTTGGCAGCTTCCACTCCAAATATAGAATCTTCTAGGACAACGCACCTTTCAGGAGGACACTTCAGAGCCGCTGCACATTTCAGGAAAATTTCAGGATCAGGCTTTGGTCGACGAACCTCATCCACTGTAATGATTACATCAAAATATTCTTTAATCTTCTTTTCCTCTAGTATCTTGTCGATGATTTCTCTGCTGCTCATGGATGCAAGCGCCACTCTCACTTTTTCCCTAAGAGAATTTAAGATATCAACTGCGCCTTCAAACAGCTCTACCGTTCCAGTAAGTTCAATTCCGGTCTGCACCTTCTTTTTCACAAGTTCTTCCAACATTTCATCATCAAACTGTATTTTTGCCGCTTTCAACGCTTCCTTAAACGTGTTCTTCGCCCCGGTTCCTATAAGTCTTAAAATAAAGTCATCGTTGACTTCACAATGAATTTGTTTTAAAGCTTTTTGAAATGAGGCTACTATAGCGCGCTTTGTGTCTGCTAATGTTCCATCCCAATCAAAAATAGCTGTCTCAAACATTTTAGAGCCTACTCCATTTCAGAGCCATCGCAGCTATTATGCGTGCACTCTTAAACTTTTATTGCTTTCTTATGATGCATTTCAACGATTCATTTTGTTTATAAATTATCTTCTTCCGCTGAAGGCTGAGATTCCAATAGCGCGCGCTATGTTTGGCATTTCGACATCTGCATGTTATTTCTTTGATTTGCATGGCGCCCCTTTTTCAAAGAGATGACTGAATTTGTATGCCATATAACAAAGGCTGCGCCTGAACTGATCCATATTCGATTTTGCGCTTTAAACAACGTAGATTTCGTTTGGCCACTCGCCTAGGTACCTGTCTCTTCTGTCTACGATAACGGTGACAACGTTCTGGCCTTTCTTCATTCTTTTAGCTACTTTTAAAGCTGCAAGCACGTTTGCACCCGATGACATGCCGCACCAGATTCCCTCTTCCTTAGCTAGTCTATTTGCCATATCCCGTGCTTCCTCGTCGCTTGCGCGAAAGACTTCATCAGGATAGCCCATTTCCAGCATTTCTTCGATAATCGATTTTTCTGTCTGCCACTTCTTCAGTCCCATCAAGTCCACCAATTTTTGCCTAGCCCTAGAAAGTCCAAACTCACCTTTTTTGGCTTCGTTTTTTTGAACCTCAAGATACACTTCGCTTTTTTCTGGCACAGCTCCGAAAGTTTGCGGCAATACGCCTTTTTTCTTTAATGCCAAGGTTACGCCTAGAAATGCGCCGCCTGAGCCTATGGAGCAGCCCCAAGCATCGATTTTTCCATTAAGCTGCTCATTCAGTTCATAACCCATTTTCATGTGGGCGATGTAGTTATACTTGTTGTATATCTGGTCCACCCACAAAACGTCAGGGTTGTCTCTTTCCAATTCATACATAAACATTTTGCCCGCTACAATCCAACTTAGATTTTTCTCCTTTTCTTGAAGCCTCTTCCAAACATCTTCCGGCATGTAGCGAATTGGCGGTGGACACTCGCAAACCTCAGCACCATAGGCGCGGGTAATTTTTAACCTTGTACTTTCTCCCTGAAGCATTGGTTTGTATATGCCTAATTTGGCTCTGTACCCCTTAGCTGCACAAACAAATGCCAATGCTGGAGCTGTATTGCCAGCTGAAGCATCGCACACGGTGCCGTCGGGTTTCAGTTTTCTGCGGTTCCAAGTGAGACCCATCTCTGCAGCTTCAACCATGCCGAGGGCCATTCTGTCCTTGTAGCTTCCGCTGGGATTCACTAGTTCAAGCTTGACAAAAACATTCGCAGGAATGTTGGATGCCACTTTTTTTAGCTGCAAGAGAGGCGTATTACCTATTAGTGCCAACATCGTAGTAAGATATTTCATCCACGGCGCCTTCCGTTTTAATCATCAGGAAAGCAGCTATAAAAAACATCGCCCGCGCGCGCTGTACAAATTCTCCAAGATTTGACACTATTTCGCAGCGCGCGTGTGAGTGGTGGATTTGAACCCGCCCAACGGTGGAGAAGATTGTACCATAAGTCTTATCTGACGATAATTCTAAAAATAGACGATTTATAAAGAATAGAAGGAGTTTAAGGTGTTAAGTAAAGAGAAAATTGAACAAGCAATCAAAATTTTGAATGAGTACTCTATAGACTGCTGGCTCACTTTCGTCAGGGAAAGCGGGATAAACCATGATCCTATGCTTGATTTTCTAATCGAGTCAGACGTCACTTGGCATTCAGCTCTAATAATTACGAAATCTGGAGAAACGTATGCTATTGTTGGTCAAATGGACAGGAAGGCAATCGAAGATCTTGGGATCTACAAGCATATTTCGAGTTATGTAGAGGGCATAAAAGGACAACTCATTACGACCTTGAAAGAAATCAATCCTTCCTCTATAGCGATAAATTATTCCAAAACAAGTGAAATCAGTGATGGCCTTACCCATGGGATGTATTTGACTCTTCATGAATTTCTCTCTGAAATCGGGTTTGAAAAGAGACTTGTGCCGGCTGAAAGAATCACATCAAGTTTGAGGGCGAGAAAAACCGATTCCGAGTTAGAGCTAATACAAAAGGCCGTTGATCATACCATTGATATTTTCAAATCAGCAGCATCGTTTATCAGACCTGGAAGAACCGAGAGAGAGATCGCGGCATTCCTAAAAGAAGAAGTCAAGAAGAGGAATCTCGCTTTAGGCTGGAATGAGAATTACTGCCCAGGTGTCTTTACAGGTCCAGAGACGGCTGAAGCCCACTATAAACCAACAGACAGAAAGGTGGAGAAAGGGCATCTATTGAACATTGATTTTGGAGTAAAATACGAAGGCTACTGCTCCGACCTGCAGAGGACTTTTTATATTCTTCAAGACGGAGAGACCGAAGCACCTCCTGAAATACAAAAAGGATTCAAGACAATTGCTACAGCCATAGAGTTGGCTAGGCAAGCCCTGAAACCAGGGGTCAAAGGCTGTGAAATCGACGCTGTAGCACGGAACCATCTCAGTTCTCAGGGATATGAGGAATTCCCACATGGATTGGGCCACCAAGTAGGCCTTTTTGCCCATGATGGAACAGCTCTGCTAGGGCCACCTTGGGAAAAATATGCGGAAAAAGTCTTCGAACCAATCGAGGAAGGCATGGTTTTCACGATTGAACCAAGGCTTAAAATTCTTAAACGAGGCATCGTCTCCATCGAAGAAATGGTCGTCGTAAGAAAAGATGGCGCGGAATTCCTTTCCCGAGCTCAAAAAGATTTGATTTTAATCGGCTAGAGACAACAGCAGCCTTGCCTAGCTGACTAGCTAGCAATTGGCGAATCACCATCTGTAACTTCTTTATTTTCAAAACTGGGCTGCGCGCGCTATTCGAAGTGAAGCAAGACCGAGAATTTAAGCGCAGCTTTTAGAGTTTGGTGCTGGGGATGGGAGTCCACCCTACTTTACCGGTAAAAGAGCATATATGTTATGGTTGGCGAGTTCGATACTCTCTTGGGCTAGAATTCGCGTGGCATCATTGTTTTAGGATGGAGCCTTTTTTCCATAACCGGAGTAATCAACGCTTCTCACGGCAGTCATGAAATCCTTGAAAGGCAGAGTCACTACAAGCTTGTCTGGAGACCATTTGTGTCTCGTTCTTTCAAATATCGAGATGAGATTTATGTCAGGCTTTCCTTTTGCTAAGGTGTTGTTGATTGCGGAACATACGGTGCTGGCTGGATAGTGCATGAAGGGTTCGGCTCCTTCAAAGCATGCCAAACCGAGGATTCTATCTGCCTGTGCAGGGTTCACGAAAAAAAGAACCATGTCGGGATCTGTTTCGAACTTGTCAAGAGGGCCCAAAATAAGAAATCTGCCTCTGTATACTGGTTTGAGTTGTTTGCCCACCGAACCCTCTGCAACTTTTTTTGACCCGTAAACACTGGCCGCTAGAAAAAGGGCTGCAAATTCTTCCAAAGAAAGAGCTTGCCAACCTGCAATATGACCGCCACCAAGGCAAGCGCAATTTTCCTTTGAAAGGTTGATTACCGCATTCTCTCGCCTTGCAACATCAAGAGCTTCGCAAATCCTCAGTCTTCTTTCGAGCCCTCGCCTATCTGGGCTTTCAGAGAACCTTACTCCAATTGGCATGCTCTGCAATTCCAGCGTCTGAACTAATCTCTTGACCTGTTCAGTAAACCTAGACATTTTTCTCCCTCAACCGAGTGATTGTTCGCAATTATATAGGTTTTCTTGAATGCTGAGTAAGGTAATTCAACTCCGCCGATTGCCAGTTCGACAATGAAAGCCCTGCCTAAACGGTCAGCTAACGGTGCAAGCTCTCGCATTTGCAGTGAGAACACGAGTAAGAACTGATCGTTTCTATCGTGATTAAGCTAGTTCTTACTCGTAAACCGATAGTGTTTAGGAGAAGTTTGAAGCTATCCCGAGGTACAGAGATCGAGTACATGCGAGAACTCGCGGATGGAGTTTTCGGTTCCTCTATTGCACTGAATGTCTTAATTGCAGGTCACTGCGTTTGCAAAGCTTTATAAGTTGTCGGTTCAATAATGGTACATATGGTTCAAAAAAGGGACAACATAGAACCAGAGATTATTCTTGTTCTGCTTAAAGGTGAAAATCATTTAAGAGGTATAGCTAAACAGCTAAATGAATCGCATTCTACAGTTATGAGAAAGCTGAACAAACTAACAGCGGAAAATATTCTGGATTACAGAATAGAGGGTAAGAACAAAGTATTTTTTATTAAAAGGAACTTGAAAGCAAAAAACTACGTTTTTAATGCTGAAAGGTACAAACTGATTAAACTGCTAAAGAAATATCCCGAACTAGATGTGATAATGGAGGATGTCTCAAAAGTAAGTAAAGAAACATTAATTATCATTTTTGGGAGCTATGCAAAATTAGCAGCGAAGAAGAACAGTGATATAGACATCTATGTAGAAACAAGAAGCAAGGAAGTTAAAGAGCGACTGGAATCGATACACTCCAGAATCAAAGTAAAATTCGGTGATTTTGACTCGGGTTCAAGTTTAATAAAGGAAATAATCAAGAACCATGTTATCCTAAAAGGTGTGGAAGAATTTTATGAGAAGACAAAGTTTTTTGAATAAACTCAGAGAAGAAGGTAAGCTGGAACTAGTGGAACCTTCCGAGGAAATCTGTAGCTCGTACTAGGAAAAGCTGACAACTGTTTGAAATCTGCCAAGATATTGCTTCAAAATGATTTATATGAAAATTCAATTTCAATGTCTTATTACACTATGTACGATTCTCTTACAGCCTTACTCTTCAGGGTTGGAATAAAATGCGAGAATCACGCAGGCTCTATACTTTTATTCAAGAAATTGTTTAGAAGAATTGATCTATCCAAGATAATATCTTTTGCCAAAGACGAAAGAATAGACAAACAATATTATGTCGCTTCTGTCCTTACAAAAGAGTCTGCTCAATACATGCTTAGAAAAGCTGAAGAATTCTTAGTTCAGATGAAGCTGATAATTGGAAAATTGGGAACTGAAGAAATAAACGCGTCAGAGAAAGTTCAAAGTCATTTTTGAGAGAATAAAGCCGAGAGTACTAAGTTCCTTAACTATGAGCGATACTCAAAGACGCATTCTATTCTTCTTCATTGCTTCGTTTATCCAAGGAATTGATGTAAATCTCTTTTAGAGCTTTTATTCACCGCAGCAGTCTTGATGATATTTCTTCCTTAGATTTCAACAGTAAGACATATGGCGCTGGAGGATAAGGTTCAGAATTCGGTTTAAATTCTCGCGCGCGCTACAAGCTTAAAGTGTTCTTTCAAACTTTATACCTAAACCCGTACTCATGTTCAACTGCGACATGGAAAAAAGCGTTCTCTGAAATCTGAAATTCCTGAGACGAAAGTGTATGTACTCGGCACATATGACCCTTACGCGAAAACTCTAGCATGTTTTTCAGGTGAAAGTCCATTCCAGTGATTTAAACAGGCGTTTATGTTCATTCCTTGCACTATGAACAGAGTAACAGTCACCTGACCTTTAGAAAACCGAGAATTTAAACGCTCGGCTAAAGTTTGGTGCAGAGGGTGGGATTTGAACCCACGAACGCCTACGCGACAGGCTCCTGAAGCAACCGCGCCGCTTTTGCAGCGGCTCTGCGCCTTTAGCCTAGCTTGGCTACCTCTGCTCTTAGATTCTTTTAACCAGTGAACAAGATAACTCTTACTAAGTTTTCGCTTCGACGCATATTTTTGCGATGCTTTTTGTCGCTCTGTTTTTTATATTGTACGTGCAATCTAAAGTTTATTTAGGCTATGTGGAAAATGTAACTGAACAGACTCAAGAGGCTCAAAAACTATGCCACACGACGACCAATCCAACTTGCTAAAGTTCGCACTGAGCAACAAAAAAGTCGCGGCAGCCATTTTAGGTCAAGCAATAACAGATGAAGGTGGAATCGGCGCATCAGGGATAACGATATTCTACACCAATAAAGGTGAAGCCGAACAACTTTGGATAATAGCAGACTCTCTAGGTTATGCCAATCCTTTTAGGAAAAAGAAGCATAGAAACCATTATCACTACGGTTTCTCATTAAAAGCAGCAAAAACAAAGGAACTCTATGAGCAAATTGGTCCTATACCAAACTCTACAAAAGACCAAATATTTTGGCATCTAGCAAACAGATGCCCAAACATAAACCTTAGAGCAAAGGGAGAAACAAGGAAACTGATACTTCGGTCATTGAAGGAAAAACCCAAAACGGTGCTACAACTCATGTTGGAATTGAATGCGAGTTCCTCTACCATAAGAAAACAGCTAAAGAGGCTGAAGAAAGAAGGACTAGTTCAGATATATGGCAAGCATCAAGAAGCATTTCAGAAAAGCAGACGCACAGCAAACTTGTGGACCGCTGCTTAATTGAAGTCTGCGCCTTTGGCCAGGCTCGGCGACCCCCGCGTTATTAAGGGAATATGTGCAAAAAGGTTTAAGAGTTACGTTTGTTTTTAGATCTGGACGGTGTATTTGGATGCCGACGCATGGTTCGCTTTCTAAGGCTGGAAAGGTTAGGTCTCAGACGCCTAAGATTCAACCTTCGGAGAAGAGTAGGCCTGGTCCTAAGTTTAGGAACAAGCGGAACTATGAAAAAAGGATAGTTCTGCAGAGAAAGCCAGGGCAAAATTGGATGTAGGTTTGGGTTAAAGTTTTTTATTCTTTTTGGGCATAGTTAGCAGACATGTTAGAAGTTACTCTTGCAATCTTGAATGGAAAAGTATGTACTTTGGACCCTAAGCGGCCTGTGGCAGAAGCGATAGCTATCCGAAACGGAAAGATTATCGCCGTGGGCTCAAATGAGGAAATTCGCAAATACGTAGGCAAGAAGACAGAGGTTGTAGATGCGAAGGGCAGGACGGTTATTCCTGGACTGGTTGATTGCCACGTGCACATGACAGGCTTCGGCCAGTTTCTAGATACACTAGACTTGAGGGATATTGCGTCAATAAAGGAAATGCGGCAGAGACTAAAAGAATACGCAGAGAAAAGCCCTGAAGATAGCTGGATCCTCGGTGGAAGATGGGATCAGGAAAGATTTGCTGAGAAACGCTACCCAACACGCTGGGACCTAGACGCTGCAGTTGAGGGCAAGCCAGTTTTTCTAGTTCGTGTTTGTGGACACGTCGGCGTCGTCAACAGCAAGGCCTTAGAATTGGCGGGCATAACAAAAGAAACGACGGTTGAAGGCGGAAAAGTGGACTTGGATGAGGCTTCAGGCGAGCCTAGCGGCATTTTACGGGAGGGTGCCCTTGAGCTGGTTTGGAAAACCGCCCCACGGCCGAATGTGAAAGACCTTGAGTTGACATGCCTTAAAGCTTGCAAAATGGCTGTAGAAGCAGGCCTCACGTGCGTTCACTGGATATTGGGCTCTGCGAGAGAAATGCGCACTGTCCAAAAGCTCTATTTTGAAGAGAAACTGCCTTTAAGAGTTTATCTTGGTATTCCGGTAGAGTTTTTGGATGCGCTGGTCACTTTGGGTGTAGCAACGGGCTTTGGAAGTGACATGGTTAAGATTGGCTTTGTTAAGATCCTAGCTGACGGTTCCCTTGGAGGACGCACAGCTGCGTTAAAAGAACCCTACGCAGACGATCCTAAAACAAGCGGGATGATGCTCTACACGCAAAGTGAACTCAACAGGCTTGTTTTAAAAGCTCACGAGTCTGGACTACAGTTGGCTGTTCACGCCATAGGCGACCGTGCCATGGAATCAGTTTTAGAAGCTTTTGAGAAAGCCCTGAGGAAAAAGCCGCGGAAAAATCACAGACACAGAATTGAACACTGCTCAGTCGTCACTCCAGATATGATCAAGCGAATGAAGCGCTTAGGCTTAATAGCTTCCGTTCAACCTCATTTTGTGGTTTCTGACTTCTGGGTCGTTGACCGCGTAGGCAAAACCAGAGCCCGATGGGTTTATCCCTTCAACTCGCTCATGAAAGAAGGGTTGACTGTAGTTGCTGGATCAGATTGTCCAGTGGAGCCAATAAATCCCATTTTAGGCATATGGGCTGCAGCATCACGGAAAGGCTTTACTGAAGAAACAATCGGCGTTGAGGATGCCCTAAAAGCTTATGCGATCAATGCTGCCTACGCCTCTTTCGGCGAAGACAAAAGAGGAACAATTGAAACAGGAAAATTTGCAGACCTGACAATCCTTTCAGACAATTTGCTCAAAGTGCCACCGAACGAAATTAAAAATGTTAAAGTTGAGATGACAATCGTTGATGGAAAAATCGTCTATCTTAGCAAGCAATTTCAACATGCGCTTAATTGATGGCCAAGGGATCAGCACCGTCGGCCAATTAAGGGGACGGTCATGAAGTTCGAAAAAAGCCATGTGTTGGAGAGACGAAACCATGAAATGGTCGAGGGCAAAGACATAATTTGCTTGCGCTAAAACGAAAATAGACACTGGCATGTCTTTAAATACTTGAAAGTACAAAATAATGAGCATATGGGACAAAAAAGTGGGCATATGCCCGAGAAATTAAACTTCATCACTGCGACGCTGATGACCGTGTTCGATTTGTTTCTTGCAGACCCGATGCAACAGTATCATGAGAGGGAAGTTGTAAGAAGAACTGGCGTAAGCAAAGGTTCAGCTAACAAGATTCTGAGGCTGCTCACAGATCTAGGTTTCCTGATTAGAGAAAGAAAGGGAAGGATGGCATTCTACAAGCTTCATGTGAAAGATCCAGTGGTAAGGCAATTCAAGGTATTGATCAACATCTATGCATTGAAGAATTTGCTAGACTCTATACGACAGTATTCGCGAAGGATTATTCTCTTCGGAAGCTGCTCCCAAGGCACTGATGTCAAGCAAAGCGATATCGACATTTTTTTTCTTACATTGGAGAAGGATATTGTCAGAAGAAAGATAAGTGAATTCAATTCTAGAAACAAGAGGAAAATTGCGCCAATTATCATTGATGCGAACGAGTTTGCAAAGCTTAGGAAAGAAGACAAGCCGCTTTATGAGAATATTGAAAGAGGAATAGTGTTATGGGAGTCAGAATAAGTTCAGAGTTTCAACAATTATTTGCAGATAGGAAATTGTTCAGAGCGAGGATTAGCAGAGGTATGATTTTGAAAGAGATAGAAGCAGCGCAAAATAATCTGCATGATGCTCAGGATTCGTTGGAGCGGAAGAAATTCAAGTAGTCAATAATACAAGGTTACTATTCCATATTTCACAGCGCGAGAGCGTTGCTTTACCATCGCGGTTTCAGAGAAAGAAGCCACTACGCTCTTTTGGTCGCAATCAGGGAGCTTTTTGGCAATGATCTTGGAAAAAGCCTCATCAGCAGGTTTGAGGAAGCAATGGAACTGAGACAGGAGGCAGACTATGGCCTAAAGTTCTCTGAAACAGGGGCGACAGAGACTGTCAAGGGCGCAGAGGAGTTTTTGAAAAGAGCCCAAGAATTGCTTAAGATAAGGCAAATCTAGTAGCGCACGCGCCCGAACTATGTTTTCACTTAAATCAGTCGCTATAACAGATTTGCCTTTTGGCCAAGAAATCCAGATAACAGCGCGCTCGGCCTTCTAGAATATATGCGATACGACTATTATGACGATTAATAGAAAAATTATGAAGATTACCACGGGGAGGAGAGTGGTGGTTAGCATGGCAATTATAATGGCGATGTAATCCTTCCAGTCGAGCTTTTTCTCTTCTCCTCCCTCGTTACTCA
>CAZDZM010000020.1:0-20536 GCA_964509945.1 uncultured Candidatus Bathyarchaeia archaeon | reverse complement strand
GTTAGTCTTTTATGGCTTCTATGAGGCTCATTACGTTCCAAAGTTTTACTCTTGTGTAAGGTGGCATATTTGGGTCTTGTAAGATGTCATCTAGAATGGATACGGCGTTTGAGGCTCTAACGGCTGGCGTGTACTCTATCGTTTGTAAGGCATCCATGGAATCTTTCGCCGCCCTCCTGATGTTCCTCGGCGTAGTATTATCTTCAGCTACTTCTCCAAGCACGACCAGTGCTTGCTTAATCCTCGCCTCATACTCCTCAGTTTTCTTTTTCCGCACCATTACTGCCACCCTACCAATTTCGCGGTAATCAAATTATATAAGCTTTGATACGTATTTACTTTGGGGTTACAGAAAATGCAGAAAGACGAAGAAAAACACATTAAACGCATGGCTGACCTGTTACGCCAAGGCTCAACCCTCACAGATTTAACATGTCCAGCATGCGTCTCCCCACTATTTAAGCTAAAAAATGGAATCTTATGGTGTGCAAAATGTGAGAAAAAAGTCGTAGTGGTTAAAGAAGGTGAAGACGTCGGAAAAGTAACAAGCGCCATGGCTTTGGAAAACTTGGAAGCAACACTTTTAGTGAAGGTGCAGGAAATACAGAACAAAATGCAGCACACAGAAAACGTTGAAGAACTGCAAAAGCTAAGTACGGCGCTTTCAGAGCTGCTGGAGAACTTGGAAAAAATAGGGAAACTGAAAAGAGGCTAGAGCAGGGACCTCAATCTAATGTTTGGATTCTATGAGAACTTCCCGCGGAACATACACAAGATAGCAATTTTCACCTGTTCTATTACAAACAAGAAACTACAGGAAAGACTAATACAAACCTTCCACGAAACAAACAGTAAAACCTACAATTTAGAGGATCTCGCCGACCCCTCAGTGCCTAACTGCATAGCCATTTTCGAAATTGGAATAGCTGAAACAAACAACTTCAACTATTTGGACAACGAGGAAACAAGTAAAATACTAAAAGTAATAGAGAAAAAACCTTTACAAATCATGGATTTCTTTTGCGCCATACGCTACTACAAAACCGCAGGCGAAAAGAAAAAACCCCTAAAATTTGACTACTACATTCTACGTATTCTATTTAGCAAGAATTTAATACAAACACAGATTTTCCATGAAAGAGGACCTAGATACGTTTCACCAGTCGATATCCTCAACTTCTTCGTCAATAAAATCAACGAAACCTTTTCTAGAAAAATTTTAAAAGCCTTAGAAATTGTTTAGCATGCTTCTTCCAAAAAATTAAGAACAACCTTTAAAATCTCAGCTGCGACCTCACGTTTAGGCTTATTTCCACCGATTTTGACAAGTTCCCCCTTTTCAACAAACCTCATGTAAACTCTGCGCACCTTTTGTTGCGTTTCCAAACTTTCCATAACTGATTTCTTGCGTTTCAGCCTCTTAAGCACAATCTCAGGGTCAACATCTATAAAAATCGCAAGATGAGGCCGCATTACATTCTCGTTTATCTTTTCAATCCACTCCAAATCAAGTCCAACTCCGCCCTGATAGGCTAAGGATGAATAGACATAGCGATCGGAAACTACAAGCTTTCCCTCATTCAAAGCGGGAAGAACCTCAAGTTCTAAGTGTTCAAAACGGTCTGCAGCAAAAAGCAAAGCCTCAACAACGCTCGAAAGGCGCTTTTTACCACGCAAACAATACTGTCTGATAAATTCTCCTATTTTGCCACGACTAGGTTCAGCCGTGTAAACAGCCTTGTAACTCTGGCGCAAGCATTCTACAAGCAGTCTTGCCTGCGTAGTTTTTCCGCACCCATCCAATCCTTCAATGCAAATGAAGAAACCCTTTTCTGGCATTTTCTCGACCAACGGAACTTTTGGCATTAGACATTATAGGGAGACGCATTAATAATTGTTTAAGAAAGTGAGGAACTACGGATGCCGAAGAATTATTGGGGGGAAATAAAAGACCCAGTGCACGGATACGTCTACATAACAGAAAATGAAAAAGAAATAATTGACTCTTACCCAGTTCAGAGACTGCGAAGATTGAGGCAACTTGCAGGTTCAGAGTACGTTTATCCAGGAGCCAACCATACGCGTTTCGAACATTCTGTGGGCGTCATGTATTTAGCCAGCAGAGTCACAGAAAATGCTAATTTTTCTCAGCTTTTGAGCGAAGAAGAAGCGGAAATGGTTAAAATTGCAGCTTTGCTGCATGATGTTGGCCACGGCCCGTTTTCTCACGTTTTTGAGCAATTGCTCATCAAGGAGCTTGACAAAACACATGAAGATATAACGACATGGATGATTGAGAGAAGCGAACTAAAAGACAAGCTGACCAACACGGGATACAAACCTAAAGACGTTGGAAAACTGGCAGTGGGGAAATTACGCAAACCCAAAAGAGCTTTTCTGGACCAGATAATAAGCAGTGCTGTAGATGTTGATAAACAAGACTTTATCGTCCGGGACACACATCACACTGGTGCGGAATATGGCTATATCGACATTTTCCGATTAATCCACGCCTTGGATGTGTTGGGAGAAAACTTGGCAGTAGACCTGGGCGCCTTATCCGCCCTTGAATCACTCATAATAGCCCGAATAGAGTCCTTCAAAAGTATATACTTCCACCGCGTCGGAAGAGCAGCACAGATAATGCTTGCAATCGCTATGGAAAAAGCAGATGAAGAGCTTGGGTTGACAAAGTTCAAAACTGCAGAAGACTACTTGGCTATGGACGACTATACTGTTTGGACAGCGCTAAAAAATTGCGAGCAATCAAGCCAAATCATAGAAAACCTTGAAAGACGTAAGATGCTGAAATGCGCCTACGAGAGAACCTTTTACGAAAAAGACACAACAATCTCAAACATTTTCGGCCTTGAAGCTTATAGAAAGCAGATGCAAGGCGAAATAGCAAAGGAAGCCAAAGTAGACGCAGAAAGTGTGATAATTGATGTGCCAACCGTCCCCTCTGTACCATATCACCATTCAGTGCTCATGGAATCTATGGAAATACCAGTATTTCGCAAAACACAAGAAGGCGAAAAAACACAGCAACGTCTAAGCGAAATATCGAAAATCTTTGAAACCCTTAAAGGCTTCATCAACATACTGCGTGTTTACACGACCGAGGAAAATCGCGGGAAAGTCGAGAAGGCAACCGGAAAGATTTTAGGCAGAATCCCCTCTGCAGCAAAAATATCCTATTAGGACGTGGTCAAAACCGAAAGCATAAACTAACAGGCTTTTAATTGTTGAAGGCCATTGTGAAACCGAAGCTTAAGTGTCCACAAAACCCACAAGTTTCCTAGGAGAAGTTGAATCAACCAATGGAAAATGACTGGGAAAAGCCGTGACGTATGCGGAGAATACATAAACGATAAAGCTCTCTGCTTTCCGGTGGCCACGGCTTAACTGCGGCGAGTCATTTGCCTTATTCGCTCGTCAAGAAGAACCTAGCTCCGAAAGCCCACAGTTAACCAGATGGCTGAACCAGCTGAAGTAGTAGCGCGCGCGATGTAGTGGTGGAAATCCCAATGAGAAGAAAATAGATATCAACAAATCAAAATCGGTGACATAGTCAAAGTCAACACTTACGGAGGATTGTTAAAATTCTGAAAATAACAATGATCAGCTTTGTAAAACAGCCCATTATGCCTCCGCGCTGAACAGGGTAGAAACAACGTTTGCAAGCTTAAAGAGTGCTTAAAGACAGCTTTGAAGGGTAAGGTTTATTCGAATGGAAAATAATTTTGCATGATGCTCCGGATAGGAGGGCTCCGGTAGAAGAGCACCAGACAGCTCTACCGAATATAGCCCGGTCAAGTATTCCGGCCTTTCGAGCCGAAGACGCGGGTCCGAATCCCGCCCGGAGCACTAATGCACTCTCCGGAATCAACAAGGACGAGACTTGAAGTTCTAATCTTATTGACTATATGCGCGCTATAGCTGATTTTTTCTAAGTCAACGCTTTTATTTCTCCGATTCGGAGCTTGGTTCAACATAGCGCGCGTGCTTTTTCTCTTCCTTTAGGAACAATTTTGAAGGGCACTGTGCCTCTCTCAACAATCATACGCAACAACTCCACAATAATTGCGTGTGATTCCCCAGGTAAGTCATCTACCGAGAAAGTTGGCATGCCTTTAACTCCATCAATTCCACCAGCATCTACGCATTCCTGAAGCATTCTAAGTTCCGTTTGTTTGTCGTGAAGAACCTCCGGTTTTCGCAACAAAGCTGCCATGCAAGCACTAACACCGTATGCTCCCCAGTTTGATACTGCTGAGACAACTAGAGCATCTACCTTGGTGCTGTTTGCTATTCCTCTTCCGCAACCGTCCGTGCATTGTCCATATCGTGGAATAATCTTACTTGCTTCTTCGGCAATTGTGCCAAATCCGATTTCCATTAGCGCGCGCGCTAACTTGGCTCTCGATAAGTCTTAAATATGAGCGCGCGCAGCTGTTTGATTTGGCGAACTAGAGGTATTTATAACGCCTATTCCAATCATCGCCTCATGGAACTTGGAAGAAATATAAATATTAAGCATGCCAGAGAAAATAGGATAATTCTGAGACGCTCCAGTGGATAAAATGAGAAAGCCACTTTGGGTGCCTTCCGAAGAACGCGTAAAGCAAGCTAATATAACTAGGTTTATAGGTCTCGTCAATAAAAAGCACGGTCTTGAAATTAACTTCTACAATCAGCTATACAAGTGGTCGATTGAGAATATATCGGATTTTTGGGCTGCTGTGTGGGAATTCTGTGAGATAAGAGCTTCCAACAGATATAGTGTAGTAGTCGACGACTTGAGCAAATTTCCTGGTGCAAAGTGGTTCATCGGTGCGAGATTGAACTTCGCCGAGAACCTCCTAACATACAAAGATGATCAGTTAGCCTTCATATTCAGAGGAGAAGCACAGAAGTCAGCCAGAATGACGTACGCGGAATTGTACGATTACGTAGCACGTCTGGCTCAATCGCTGCGCGAGTTGAGGGTTGCTCCCGGAGACCGCGTAGCCGCCTGCATGCCTAACTTAATCGCGACGGCCGCAGCCATGCTTGCTGCAACGAGTATCGGCGCCATATGGTCTTCTTGTGGCACTGAGCTAGGTCCTGTTGCCGTTCTTGATCGTCTGGGTCAAATTGAGCCTAAAGTCTTGTTCACTGTTGACGGTTACCCCTATAAGGGAAGAACCTTCAGCTTTTTGCCAAATGTTGAGAAAATCGCCAGAGGAATCACCTCGCTGGAAAGAATAATTGTAGTTCCTTACGTGGAAGAAAACCCAGATGTTGGTCATATCCCAAAATCTGTGCTTTACAATGATTTCTTGTCCAAGAAAAGACAGCCTTCATTTCGATTTGAACAGTTGCCCTTTGATCACCCTATTTACATCATGTTTTCGTCTGGAACAACTGGTAAGCCAAAGTGTATGGTTCAGGGAGCAGGCGTCTTAATTAACCATCTAAAGGAGCTGATAATCCACAGTGATCTGAAACGCCAAGATAGGATATGTTATATAACGACTCCCAGCTGGATGATGTGGAACTGGCTGCTAACCTCCCTGGCTGTGAAAGCCACAGTTATATTATACGATGGTAACCCGAACTACCCTGATTGGGGCTCCATGTGGCGACTGATTCAAGATGAAAAAATATCTATTCTGGGTTGCAGCGCAAGTTACATCAACCATCTTAGAAGCGTAGGGGCTAAACCCGCCAAGAGTTACGATTTGTCATCGTTGCGCGAAATATCCCAGACTGGTTCGCCCCTTTCGGCTGAAGGATTCGAATACGTTTACCGCGAAATCAAAGAAGACCTCCATTTTAATTCCATCGCTGGAGGCACGGACATCAACGGTTGTTTTGCCATTGGAACTCCCATCCAGCCCGTGTATGCTGGTGAACTGCAGGGTCCAGGTTTAGGAATGAAGGTGAGAGCCTATGATGAAAAGGGATGTCCGGTGGTTGATCAACAGGCAGAACTTGTTTGTGAAGTCCCAACTCCCCCCATGCCTCTTTATTTCTGGAATGACCCCGACGGTAAAAAGTATCGAGATTCTTACTTCAGTTTTTATCCCGGTGTTTGGCGACACGGCGACTGGGTTTTAATTCACGGCGACACGGGTGGAATAACCTTTTTAGGTCGCTCTGATTTCACCTTGAAGCCGGCTGGAGTGCGTATAGGTCAAGCTGAAATATACAACGTGGTAGAAAGGTTTGAAGAAATAGCCGACAGCATGGCTGTGGGACAAGACTGGAAAGGGGACCAACGCATCATCCTCTTTGTTAAACTTGCGCGGGGATTTCAATTAACGGAGGATTTGAAAAACAAGATTGATAGAGCCTTGCGCGAAGAGGCTTCTCCTAGACATGTTCCAGCCTTAATCATTGAAGTGCCAGATATTCCCTACACCTTCAATATGAAGAAGGTTGAAAGCTCGGTCTCAAGCATAATACATGGCAGACCAGTCACAAACAGGGATGCATTAGTTAATCCTGAGTCGCTGGACTTCTACGAAAGAATTGTTCCTCAACTCCAAAAAGAATAGGACGCGCGCGATTCTATGAATGCCTTGCTTGAAAAACTGGCTTTCAGGTACAAAGGTACTCGTTTTACAATAGGAATAGCTCCGAGAGATCCTAGAAGACCACCGTTGTGCTCTCAAGAACCCAGACAAAAGATCGCGCGGGCCGAACTATCTGCGAAAGTTTAAGGATATTCTTAAGTATCCTCAATCGCTAGTTCAATCATTTTATCAAAAGCGAACTTTCTGGCATATTTCGGTGGAATAAAGCCCGCGCACGCTTCTCCGGAAATACCTGCTTGAGGCTATGGCATTTAAGGGCTCATGTGGCCCTTACTCAGCATTTTTGATATGGACTTTGTGAAATAGGCATAATAGCCTTGCTTTGAGCCTCTGAATTGGCCTATTGAAACCCCGTAGCAGAAACTGCTGGTTCTTTCTAGGTTTTCAGGATTAAATTCCTTGATAACCTTAGTTGCTTCAACAAGACGGAGACCAGAATCTAATAAGAGCTTATAGAGAGCTTGATATTTCTTTGGAGCCCTATTGAGCTTTTGCAGAGAGGCCTTTATGGCATCTTGCGCGCGCTTATTTTCAAATCAATCTCATATTGAACTTTTGGTAATGCTTTCTGAAGACCGTTCAAATAAACAAGGTTAAAGCCTATTACTTCTAAATAGTTAAATCAACAAGAACGAGACTAATTCTGAACTCGATTCTTTCAGCCTTTCAAAAAATTCGTCCTGCTATGGTTAACTGTGCATTTCAATCAAAACTCATATAAAACTGTCCGTATCGAATAAGCTTCAAACCGTATGGTGGCAGTTGTGACAGAAAAAATTGAGTTTAGCTATAAAAAATTGATGGAGAAAGTGAAGGACCTATTTGTTTTCCAATCTATTGAATCCATTATTAGTTGGGATATGGAAACGATGATGCCACCAAAAGCAATTCAACTGCGGAGCCAACAACTTGCCCTCATAAGCCGCATTACACATAAAATGATTACAGACCCAGAAATAGGAAACCTGTTAGAAAAGATCAGACAGCATCCAGAACATGATGAACTTGATGAAGTTCAGAAGAGGAACGTTTACTTAATAAAGAAAGATTTTGATGAGCAAACAAAGCTTCCCGAAGAGCTTGTTGCAGAAATCGCGAAGCAACAGGCTATAACCGTCGATGTCTGGAAAAAGGCAAAAGTGGCAAAAGATTTTTCCATATTCAGACCTGAGCTTGAGAAAATTGTCGATTTGAAGAAAAAAGCTGCAGAGATTCTCATGAAAGTAAAAGAAACAGCCACGCCTTATGACGCTTTAATAGACAGTTTCGAACCAAAAATGACAACAGAAACAATAACTAGGGTCTTTGACCAATTACGAGAAGGTTTAGCCCTAATACTGAAGAAATGTGGAACTGCTTCAAAGCAGCCTGACATACGCAGTCTCTGGCGCAAAGTTCCAATAAATGCCCAGCGCCAGGTAGCAAAAGCCCTTGCAGAAACAGTTGGTTACGATGTCATATCGAAAAACGCTGGAGGAAGAATTGATGAAACTGAGCATCCTTTCGCGGCGGGTTATTACGACGATGTGAGATTAACAACGCACTATTACGAGCACAATTTTACATCTTCGATTTTTTCAGTTCTTCATGAAGCTGGCCACGCCATGTACGAACAGAACCTGAATCCAGAATGGATGTATCAGCCAGTTGGAACAGCCTGCTCTTCAGGCTTCCATGAATCGCAGTCTCGTTTTGTTGAAAATATTGTTGGGCGCTCTCGAGATTTTTGGGTTTATTTTCTCCCAAAATTGAAGGAGATTGCTGGCAATGACCTTACAGACATCGATTTGGACTCACTTGTCCACGCCATCAACGAAGTTAGACCATCCAAAATCCGCATAGAAGCAGACGAGGTTACTTACTGCTTGCATATTATAATAAGGTTTGACATCGAAAGAGATCTGTTCGCAGAAAAAATTATGGTTAAGGAGCTACCTGAAATATGGAATCAAAAATACAAGGAGTCTCTTGGAATAAATGTTGAAAATGATTCTGAAGGAGTAATGCAAGATACTCACTGGGCAAGCGGGTTATACGGATATTTCCCAAGCTATGCATTGGGCAACATATATGGAGGACAAATTCTGATGGCGATGGAAAAAGATCGGCCAGACTGGAGAAAACAGCTTTCAATAGGCAACTTCAGAGACATAAAAGAGTGGTTGATTAAGAACGTTTACAGCTGCGGGAACCTTTATGACCCAGCGGACTTGATCAAAAAGGTCACTGGAGAAGAGTTAAACGTCAAACCTTACTTGAATTACCTCAGTACCAAATACTCGGAACTTTATGGTTTCTAATCAAGCGCTCTTTTTCCTAAGCAACTCGTAAACGCGCAAAAGTATTTCAATCAAAAGGCCGCCAATTACAAAATATACACCAACCCAACCGATGGCGGCGTCAAAGTAGTTGCTCCCATACAAAAACAACACTATGCCTAGTACGATTGAACCGAGGCAAAGCAAATCTTTTCGCAACATCTAATCGACTCCAAGATTGAATTTAAGCCTTTATTCAGTTAATATATATAGACTTACCGATTGAAAGCGAGATTAAACACCCGAGTACCAATAAAAAATATCGTGCGCACCTGCCTAAGTTTTGAAAAACGCGCGCGCCTAAATGTGAAAAAACTTCATTGGGCCGACAGTTTTTTCTATGAGCGCCGCATTAGACGACGTAAAGACCAGTCATATCCGACAGTTTTATATACGAGACACTCATACAGAGAATGTAGGAGTAGAGTAAATGTCGGATGTCAATGTTAAGAAACCTGAAACGCGAGAAGATCTCGTGAGAATGTTGACGGAAGCTGCTAAAAAAGAGGCGGAGTCTAGAATTTTCGCCAAGGCAAAACCGACAAAGCCTACAATTTCCGGAACAGCAAGAATTCTTAACATACATAGAGACACTCTTTATTCGTGGCTTAAGGAGTTTAGTGTCGACTTCAAAGAAGTTTTAGATAATCTATCGGCGATTATGTCGTATGAAACTGTCGAGAAACTAGAAAATGCATACCTTATTGGTGAGGCGCTTGTAGGGGAAGGAAACGAAGTTGCACATGTAGATCTTTTAATAGGCGACAAAAATGGGCCAGTTGGCGACGCTTTTGCTGCAGGTCTATCAAATCTTTCTGCAGGACACACGCCTTTGTTGGCTGTCATAAGGCCGAATCTTCCGCCTAAGCCACACACGTTACTTGTACCAAAGGTTACTGTTAAGAACATGGAAGACGCAGGCAAGATTTTTGGTCCCGCCCAAGCAGCTGTTGCAAAAGCCGTTGCGGATGCTGTTGAGGAAGACATCATTCCAAAGGGTAAAGTCGATGACTGGGTCATAGTATGTAGCGTGTTTATTCACCCGCAAGCAAGTGATAACCGCAAAATATACCAGTACAATTACGGGGCAACGAAACTAGCTCTAAAAAGAGCCTTGAATAAGTATCCAACTTTGGAAAAAGTTTTCTATGACAAGGACAGAGCTAAACATCCAATAATGGGATTCAAGGTTCCGCGTTTGTGGAGACCGCCTTATTTGCAGATTTCGCTCGATGCGCCAGAACTCGAAAGGACAAAGAAAGTTATATCGCAGGTTCCTGGCAGTGATAGAATAATCTTGGAAGTCGGAACGCCGCTCATTAAACGCTACGGAACAAAAGTGATAAATGATTTGAGACCGCTAGCCAAAGATGCGTTCATGGTTGCAGACTTGAAAACTTTGGATGTAGGAAAGGTCGAAGTTGACATAGCCTATGAAGAGACAGCAGACGCGGTGGTGGCTGCTGGATTAGCACCACCCGAGACAATCGACGCGTTTGTACACGAAGCAAAAAGACTGGGAATATACGCTGTAGTAGACATGCTTAACGTAAAGGAACCCATTGAAAAACTTAAGATGCAGAAGGAGTTCCCAGATGTGGTTGTTATACACAGAGGCATAGACCAAGAAACCGGTAAGACAATTGGGTTAGACCTAATACAACAACTGCGGCAGACCTTTCAAAGTAAACGCTTTTTGATCGCTGTTGCTGGAGGAATAGTGCCCGAGACCGCAAAAGAAGCCTTAGAAAAAGGAGCAGACATAATCATCGTTGGAAGATATGTAACACAGTCAAAAGATGTCGAACGCGCTGTGAGGGAGTTCCTCGAGTTAACGCCCAAAATGCGGGAAGACATCGACTTATTCAGGGTCCATGTGGAGTAAGTTTACCTTCGCCAAATAACAACTTAACATCCCTTTCTATTTCTTTAGGCAAATTGCCACGAGAAGACCCTGAAAGTCATATAGGCTAGAAGGAAAATGACACCTGTTGTAAGAAACAGATAATTGAATCCCAATATCTGAGCAAGGAAAGGACCCAGAAAAGAACCGCAAGCTCCACCAATACTTATTAGAACATTAAACAACCCGGCTTTTCCAGCAGGTATAAGCTCCATGGATAGAGAAAGTGCGTAAACGAAATATAAGGCATAACCAAAGCCCATCAAAATCAAAACTATAGTTGTGAGAATTGCAGTGTAAGCAACCGTCTGAACAAACAAAATTAACAGAAAAACTAAGGCACTCCGAAACAGTATAATCCTTCGAATGCGCACTTTTTCGTCCAACTGTCCTGAGCGTCTAACCGCCAAGAAATAACCTATAACTCCTCCACCAGAGTTAAGAACGTATATAAAGAAAACTATGCTTGCTGGAAGGGCTAAATCCCCTGAGAAGAATATGGGCAATGGTGTGAAAAGAGTGCTTGAAGCCAATGAAAATAAAACTAGACCAGAGCAGAAAGCATACAAATTTTCCCTTCCTACCTTCTCGTTAGGCAATAATCCATCAAGAAGCTTGGAAGCGATGATCACGCCTTTGTAAGCAAAGTCCACCGTCTTTTCTATGGATACTAGTCGCCTCTCAAAAATCAGCATTGGATCTTTCACCAAGATTAGAGAGACAAAAAAACCAAGCAAGTTTAAGCCACCACACAGCAGCAAGGTGGATCGTGCGTCAAAGCCAAAAGTTGAACTGAAAAATCCGAGGAGCAAGCCGATGAGCCAACCAGCTTCGGTGAAGCCCTCATAAAAAGCATAAGACTTTTCCCAGTCTTCACGGGTATAAAGCTCTGCTATCAATACATTCTTAGGAGCCTCATGGGCGACATGAAGTACTGACATGGCCGTGTACAAAATTATGAGCAAGCTCACACTGGACGTAAGGGTGAAAGCGTAAAGCAAGGCTGCTGCGGATAAAAATGAAAGAAGAATGTAACGTTTATAGCGCCTTGTTTTGTCGCAGACATAGCCCCAAAAGAAGGCGGCGGGAATAGCAAAGAATAGCGCAGCTGAAGCCATTATTCCTACATCTACTAGGGACCCGCCAATGGCTACGATATAGAGCGGAAGAAAGACCGATAGTAAACCAAACGCCATCTCATGAAAGAAGAATCCTAGCCGCCACATAACCGGAAAACGACTTCAAGGCAAAATTAATACCTTTGCCTTTAAACTTCAATTTTTATCTAAAGGCGCCGAAGTCTTCATAAAACCTTAAAAGAGAGATATTTAACTTTCATAACACCGCTGGAGCGTGCAACAATACGGCAAAGTTCAAAATAGTAATATCTAACCCAGAAACAGGGACTTCAAATGTGACTGAACTGGAAGAGGCTCATGCACTTCCTCTTATCGGAAGAAAAATGGGCGAAGTTATTGACGGATCAATAGTGAATTTACCAGCCTATAAACTCCAAATCTTGGGTGGCTCGGATCACGATGGATTTCCAATGAGACCAAATGTTCACGGTGGCGTCCGCCGTAGGGTAATATTGAGCGGAGGAGTTGGTTATAATCCTCTAAATGAGGGAGCGAGAAAGCGCAAAACAGTCCGCGGAAACATAATTACGGACGAGATTGTGCAGATAAACATGAAAATTGTTGAGAAACCAAAGAAGCTGAAGGAGAGTAGGAAAGAAAAAGAGAAAACTGAAAAGATAGAAAAAGAAGCTGAAACCACAAACAGCGCTTAAGACTCAATGTTTATTAACGTCCACATTTTAATCCTTCAATAATTCGCAGGTATTTATGGGAAAATAGAAAATGAGCAGCGAAAGTAGAACATTACCTAGACAACCAGAAGTCAATATTGGCACTATAGGGCATGTCGATCATGGTAAAACGACCTTGGTGCAAGCTTTAACTGGGGTTTGGGCTTCAAGGCACAGTGAAGAATTGAAGAGAGGCATAACGATAAGACTGGGCTACGCTGACATGCCAATTTACAAGTGTTCAATGTGTGAACCAACAAAAAATTACTCTACACAGCCGGTTTGCTCAAATTGCGGTTCAAAAGCAACTTTTGTCAGAGGAATAAGTTTTGTAGATGCCCCTGGTCACGAAGCCTTGATGGCCACAATGCTGTCAGGAGCCGCCATAATGGATGGGGCAATACTTGTAATAGCAGCTGATGAGACGTGCCCTCAGCCACAAACAAGAGAGCATTTAGCAGCTGCTGAGGTTATTGGCATAAAGAACATCGTTATCGTGCAAAACAAGATTGATATCGTTGATGAGACAAGAATACGCAAAAGCTACGAGGAAATTAATAATTTTGTTAAAGGGACACTAGCAGAGAATGCGCCAATAATTCCTGTTTCAGCACAGCATCGGGTAAATATAGACGTTCTCATCCAAGCGATAGAAGAAGTTATACCAACACCGAAAAGAGATGAAACAAAACCTCCAATAATGTATATTGTTCGTTCCTTCGACGTTAACAAGCCTGGTACTCCAATTGAGAAGCTTGAAGGTGGAATTATTGGAGGTACAATACTACAAGGCAAGTTTTTGGTTGGCGAGGAAATAGAGATACGCCCTGGGATTAGTATGGAGAGAGAAGGCAGAACTGTTTACAACCCCCTGATAAGCGAAATAGTCAGTTTACATGCAGGCGGAAAAAGCGTAAACGAAGCCTACTGTGGAGGATTGGTAGGAGTTGGGACACTTTTAGACCCGTCATTTTCAAAGGCAGACGGCTTAACGGGAAACATAGCTGGAAAAACAAGCATGCTCCCTCCTACGTTGACGGAGCTAACCTTGGAAACGCAGATTCTTGAGCGGGCAGTCGGAACAAAAGAACTTTTAAAAGTTGAAAGAATTAACCTTGACGAGACCTTGCTCTTGCATGTCGGTGCTGCAGTAAATGTCGGAAAGGTGACCGCGATAAAGAATAACATAGGGACTGTTAAACTCACTCGCCCAGTATGTGCACAAGCCGGGTCAAGGGTCGCCATAAGTAGAAAAATAACAGCACGATGGAGACTAATAGGGTACGGCATTATAGTATAAATATTCTATAAAAATGCTCTACTGATCTCATTTGATCACGATAACTCTGTCCGGATTTCTATTTTTTCTCGAAAATATCCACTCTATGGCTTATGTCTTCCAGAGGTACTTTGTAGCGCACGCTGCCCCTGCTGCATCTTAGTAATTAACAAGTTAAAATAAGACATCGTCCTAAAAAGTTGGGAACACATAAAAATATGGAAAACATGTTTTTACATGGCAAAAATGGCACATCAACATGACAGAAGAATCTAAACAGGTTGAGAATACTCTAAAAGTAGTTTTAGACTCAAACGCTTTATTTGTACCGCTTCAATTCAAAATTGACATTTTTGAAGAATTGGAAAAGCTTTTGAAAGTGAACTTTGAAGTAGTTTTACTTTCGCCAATTCGGCAGGAACTAGAAAAGTTTGCTGAAAAAGGTTCGCCGAAAATGCGCAAGAACGCTGTTTACGCCTTAAAGCTGGCTGAAAAGTGTACGCTAATTGATGTGGAGGAAAAAATGGGGGCATCGCCGGATGACATGATTGTTGAGGTTGCCAGGAAACGGGGTTTTCTTGTATTTACAAATGATAGAAAACTTAGGAAGAGGCTAAGGAATATAAATGTGCCAGTCATTTATGTGAGGCAAAAGTCGCAACTTGAAATTGATGGAAGAATATGACCAATGTTTAAACTCATAACTCTTGAAGACACAATTCGCATTCCGCCCGAAACATTTGGCAAACCCTTGGACTCAGTTGGACGCCAACAAGTCAAGGCGAAATATGAGGGCATTGTTGGCGAGGAGTTAGGCTATGTTATAGCTGTGACAGGTGCGGACGTAAGCCCCATTGGGAAAATAATTCCAGGAGACGGGGCCACCTACCACAAGGTGAGATTTTCTCTGCTGACTTTCTATCCAATTATTCAGGAAGTAGTTGAAGGCGACGTTGTAGAAATAGCAGATTTCGGAGCCTTCCTTCGCATAGGACCTGTTGACGCTTTACTTCATGTTTCACAACTCATGGATGACTTCATTTCTTATGACGAAAAACAAGGGGTTTTATCAGGTAAAGAGACCAGAAGGAAATTGATTTGTGGAGACCAAGTTCGTGTTCGAGTGACAGCAGTTTCTCTCGGTAGAGTTGGAAGTTCCGGGAAGATAGGCGTAACAGCTAGGCAATCCTTCCTTGGCAAGTTAGATTGGATTAAAGAAGACTTGCCAAAAGCGAAAGAAGGCGCAGAGACAACTCCAGAAACTAAAGAAGAAAGCATTAAGGAAGAAGGTGATTAGATGAGTGAGAAGGCATGTGTAACGTGTCACTCCATAACAAAAGACAATACTTGTTCAAAATGCAAGTCAACATCTTTAAGTGACGATTTCAGCGGGTTAGTCATAATGTTTGATCCTGAAAATTCTGCCATCGCAAAAGCTATGAATATAAAAGAGAAAGGGCGTTATGCCCTAAAAGTCAGGTGAGGCTAGTTCGCTGGTAGGCGTTGAACTTATTGCAGACTAAAAAATTCGAACATATTTCTACCTACATGCGGCGGCTATGCAGTTTATAATTGAATAATAGTCAAGCGTATGTCACGCAAAGGCTAAAATAAGCCTCGCCATAATCAAAGGGTGATTAAAAATGGCTGCAGTGTATTTCCTCACTCCGGAACTACGCACAAAACTCAAGAAACCTATCGGTATGCTTATTCGAGGTTCTTTCGCTGAAACAATGGCTAAATTTAAGGACTTTGTGAAAAAGGAAGAAGCACCCTGTGTAATATCAGTTGGGGACACTGTCTCAAAGAATCTTTTTGAAAATCAAATGCGTTTTCAATTATCTGTTATAGATAATAAGCGTATGAGAAGGAAAATTCAACCGAGGTGGTTTGCTGCAGAGAAAACAATCTATGTCAAAAATCCCCAAGGAACAATAACAGAAGAAGCCATCAGCGCAATTGAAGAGGCATTAACTGGTAGTCAACGGGTTCAAATAGTTGTGGAGGGCGAAGAAGACTTGTTGACACTGATTGCCATTTTATATGCTCCAGAAAACTCCCTCGTTGTTTATGGACAACCCTTTGAAGGTATTGTTGTTGTTAAAGTTACACCCAAGAAGAAAGCAGAGGTTGCTGGTATTTTAGAACTTATGAAAACTGTTCGAAAAGCTAAATAAGAAGGTTATTGTATGAAGTCAACACCCCACAAGGGGGTAAATCATGAAAGTAAAGGTAACCTCAGAGAAGAAAAATCCATTGTTAAAACGAAGGGAAGTATATTTCAGAATAGAGCATGAACAATTGGAAAGAACCCCACCGCGGTTAGATGTGAGAAAAGCGATAGCAACGGAACTGAAAACGAGTGAAGATTTTGTTTTTGTTAAAAAAGTGCAAACGAAAACAGGAACACGGACAGCTGTTGGAGTGGCGAACGTCTACGAATCAATTGAGCAAGCAAAACTTATTGAACCTGAATACATAATCAAACGAAACATTCCACCAGAGAAAAAGGAAGAAGAAGGAAAGGAGTAGTTCATGTCTAGGAAAGAAACGAAAAAGGAAGAAGAAGCTATGCCGAAAGAGGAAAAGAAAGAAGAGGCAAAACCTGAGAAAACGGAGAAAGCTGCAAAGTCTGAGAAAAAGAAGAAAGAGGAAAAGGGCATTTTCACTTTATATAAAACAGAAGGCAATAAAACCGTCAGGTTACGTCCAGTTTGCGAAAGATGCGGCCCGGGGTATTTTATGGCGAACCATGGCAATAGATATACGTGCGGACACTGTGGGTTTACACGGTACAAACCTTCTGAAAAATGAACAGTCTTAAATTCTTTGCTGCTATCTGATATTCTTTGATGGTTTAGATGATTAGGGTGAACGTTGTTGTATCGAATATTTCTGCTGAGCGCTTTTGGGACATTCGAAAGCCGATTCCACCCATTCAGATCAACACGAACATAAACATAATAGGGATGGAGAAGAAGGCAGAGGACTCTTTGGAAGTCCCATTTGTTCTAACAATAAATTACAACCCCTCAATAGCACAGATAAGCCTCAAAGGAAACGCACAAGTATCTGGCGACAAAGGCGAAATTGAGAAAATCTACAAGGAATACGAAGCAAAGAAACCGCCACCACTGCTTATTGTGCAATCTATCTCCAACGTTGTCTTTGTTGAGTCCGTGCTGATATCCAGAACATTAAACATCCCGCCACCGATACCGTTACCGCAAATACCAGAGGCTAAGTTGCCTCCAAATAAAAAGCCTACAGAGATTAACTATAGCACCTGAAAATGTGGAAGCAATCTATTTTAGTGGAACATACATTGAAGAGCGCGATGCACCTATGCCTGGGGTTCCATGTCTTACTGGTTTATTTGTAATTGCAAATTCTCCCAAGTAATGCCCAATCATTCCTGGTTTAATTTCTACCGAAAGGAATTCTTTGCCGTTGTGAACTAGAATGGTGATGCCAACCATTTCGGGTAGGATAAGCATGTCACGAACATGCGTTTTCACGGTGACCTTGCTTCCTTCCTTAGCAGATTCTTTTGCTTCTCGTATTCTTTCAAGCAATATCCTTTGTTCTGGTGTTAGACCGCGATGAAGACTCCTTCTCTGTCTGGATGGAAGCAGGTTAATAAATTCATCCATAGACATGCTCTGCAAGTTGTTAAGCGTGTAGCCACGATACATGAATTCTTTCGGCATTTTTTCTCACCCTAATGGTAACGTTTAATGCTATAAACCTTACGTCATACTATTGAGCTGTCCTTCTCTTTTTCTGCCCCGCGCCTCTAGCTGCGATTAATCCAACCTTCTGCCCTGGTGGCGCACCGTGCGAAGTCGTCGTGCATTTTCGTGCGCTTCTTTTGCTACTGCCGTATGGATGGACAGCGGCAACCATTGCTCTTCCACGGGTTCTCGGGTATTTATGTCCCTTTGCTTTCATCAGGTGGAATTTTTCGCCAGCTTTCAAGAAAGGCTTCTCTGTTCTGCCAGCCCCGGAGACCACGCCAATTGTGGCTAAACAGTAGTCGTTGATGTATCTTGTGTTTCCAGATGGGAGTTTAATCATAGTTCCTTGGGGGGTGTGAGCTACTACTATTGCATAAGCGCCTGAGGATCTTGCGATTTTGCCGCCGTCGCCCGGGCGGAGCTCAACGTTGCAAACCATGGTGCCTTCGGGGATTTTTCCTGTCGAGAGAATATTGCCTACTTCAGCCGAGGCTTTCCCGCCTATTTGAATTTCCTGCCCTGCATAGGCACCCTCTGGGACAACTGTGTAGCATGTTTCCCCATTTTCGAATTTTATTAATGCTAGAGGTGCTCCGCGCCCAGGATCATGTACGAGTCTTTGTACAACGCCGATTATTGCGTTTTCGAAGTATTCTTTGGGGGTTATTGCTAGTGGATACTGCGATGGCGCCACTCTCTTGTGGGTTGATGCCCTGAAAGTGGGTCCACCATGTCCGCGCCTTTGAACACGAATTCTTTTTCCCATAATCATGCCTCATGTAGTTTTACAACATTCCTAGTTTGATTGCGACGTCAGACGCACTGTAGTCTGAATGGAGTTTGACGAAAGCCTTTTTTTGACCTTGGGGTGTGGTTAAGAGGTTAACTTTTTCAACTTTTACTTCATAGAGTTCTTCAATTGCCCTTTTCACGTCACTCTTGCTTGCCTTCAAGTTAACTATGAAGACTAATTTGTTGTCTTTTTCAACCATTAGGCTGGCGGCTTCCGTCATTAAAGGATAAAACACAACATCATGCGGGTCCATTATGTCTTATCTCCTTCACCATAAAGCTTGTCCAGTTTCGCGATCGCACTGCGCGTCCACACCGTTAGTCTTCCTGGATGCGTGCCGGGCGCAAGCGTTTCAGCGTTTAGGTTTTCAACAGGGACTATGTCTATGCCTAGTAGGTTGCTTCCGGCATCAATTAATCCTTCATTTTCTGCCACAACTATGAGAGGACCTATGGCGTGCTTCATTTTTCTTCCTCTGCGTTTGCCTTTTCCAGCACGGACTCGTCTACTTTCTCTCACTCGATAAATGTCTGACAAGACGCCTAGACGCACGAGAGCTTCTTCTACTTCTTTAGCCCTTTTTAGTTTTTCAAAATCTTCTGTGACTATGAGGGGGATTTGTGGGACAGCCTCTATTGAGTGCCCTCTTAAAGCTACCACCTTCTTTGACGCTGTAGCAGCTATTGCTGATAGTAGGGCTAGGCGCTTTTCCTTTTTAGGTATTCGCTTAACAATTTTCTTTTCAGAAGTCGGCGGATGCGCCTGTCTTCCTCCAACTGTTCCGGGAGCAAAAGCAGCCCTTCCGCCTTGACCTTTGACTCTCGGCACTCTTGACATGGCGAAGCCTGTACCTCTAGATTCTGCCGTTGTTCTTTTTCCAGCCATGGGGTTCCTGCCTTGGGGTTGGATTCTTGTTGATTGTATTGCGAGGACTGCTCGCTTTATGACATCAGGCCTTAATGGTGTTTCAAAAATTTTTGGCAGGAATATCTTTCCGACAGGGTTTCCTTCGAGGTTAAAAACTTTTGCCGTTTTCTTGGCCATTGTTTTTCACCGTTATTTTCCTTGGGACGATTCAAGGGATATGTGAGTGATTTGTGGTGGTTCTTCAGCGATTTCTTTGGGTGGTCGCACAGGATAGCGCAATCGTATAGGGCGTTTTTTTGGCCCTGGTATGCTGCCAGCGAGGAGTATGTATGGGCCTTTAATTAAGCCGTACCTTACGAAGCCCCCTTTCACGGTTACTTCTTTGCCCTCTTTGCCGATTTTTAGGATGCGTTTGTTGTATTCAATTCTTTGGTGGAAGCCCATTTGTCCAGCCCTTGGGACGGAGTACATGACATGGTGAGGGTTCCACGGACCGAGGGTTGCTACGCCTCTTTTTGTTTTCCTTCCTTTATGTTGGAGTATTGTTACTCCCCAGCGTTTTACCGGACCTTGGAAGCCCTTTCCCGTGGTTATTGCGGCTATGTCTACGTGCTGACCGTCTTTGAACACTTCTTCGGGATTTACTGTTTTGCCGAGTAGGCCCTTTGCGTATTCGAATTGTTGCTGAATTGTGCCTCCGCCTATTTCTATTTCTGCCACTTCTGGTTTCTTCTTTGGGATGCTGACCTGTTTCGGCTGAGTTATAGCGATGACTCGGATTTTTGTTATTTTGTCCAAGTTTTCTTGGATTTTTTGGAGGGCTTCTTCAGTATTGAAGTTTTCTGGAATTGTGAATGCGCGTTCTAGTTCCGCTGGTGGGTTTTTCATCCAGGCTTCTGTTAGGATTTTGAGGCCGTAGGGGGTTTTCATGTAGGCTCTTACGCTGCATGTGAGCATGGAGGGTGTTTCAAGAATAGTGGCTGGCCTTATTACTTCTTTCCCAAAATTCGGTGAGCGTTTCCTATCTTCTATGGCAAACACGTAAGTCATGCCGGCTTTGTAGCCGGTGAAACCTAAAAGCCTAGGTGTGTCCCCCTCTATTTTTGGCCAGTAGCGCATTCTGGCCAGTAGACGTTTGGTACGTTTCCTAGGTAAATAAGCGAGTGAACCATGTCTTGGGGCATGTGTTTTTCGGTGACCCATTATTTTTCCGCTTCGCGTCTTTTAGGAATGACAACAATAAGTTAT
>CAZDZM010000019.1:0-21047 GCA_964509945.1 uncultured Candidatus Bathyarchaeia archaeon | reverse complement strand
GCAAAGACAAACAATTTATTAGTTTAAACTCATTCCTAAGGGCTGATAACGCATGATACTGCAAATGTTTACCGTGGGCAGGCTCTACACAAACTGTTACGTTGTTGCCTGTGAACAAACCAAGGAAGCAATCATCATTGACCCGGGATTTGAAAACCGCTTTGAAAGCGCAAAGATTTTCAGCTTTATAACGGAAAACGGTTTAACATTAAAACTTGTTGTGAATACTCATGGTCATCCAGATCACGTATGTGGAAACGGAATAATAAAAGAGAAATTTCATGCGCCCATTTTAATTCATGAGAATGATGCTTACATGCTTGGAGGATTAAATAGAAGAGATGCAGAGTTTTTTGGCTCCAGCGAATTCTCACCGTCAGCAAACATACTGCTACATGAGGGAGACCTTGTGAAAATTGGAAAAATAACCTTAAAAGTTATGCATACGCCGGGCCACACCTCCGGAAGCATGTCACTTGTAGGAGAAAAAGAGGTTTTTACAGGCGACACTTTGTTTGCAGGCTCCATCGGAAGAACAGACCTTCCGGGAAGCTCCGAACGCGACATGAGGCTTTCCTTGAAGAAGCTAGCAAGCCTGTCAGATCATATTAATGTTTATCCCGGCCATGGACCTACAACAACAATAGGTGAAGAAAAACTTAACAATCCATTTCTATAATGAGCATCAATCATAACGCGTTTTTGAACAAGTCTTCCTTCCTTGAAATATGCAAATCCGCTGCGCTACAGTTCTCACAAAAGCTAACCATACCAATTAAACCTCTAAAGATAACAACAGGTCTCCCCTCCCGAGCTTGCCCCATGAGCAACTCTGCCGCCGCAGCAATTTCATCAACCACAGCAGAATTTTTGACTTTCAAGACATACCCGAATAGATCCTCTTCTCCCCTATAATCTTTGAAAGGCTTAATTCCCGAAGCGCCAATGGCAAAGTTCACCTGCCCCCGTCTAAAAGGACGGCTAAAAGTGTCACATATTATTACTGCAACATTTTTTCCCGTTAACCTCCTGATCTCCTCGCGGCATTTTTCCGCCGATCTGTCAGGATTTTCTGGCAATAAAGCGAAGTTGCCTCTTCCTTCAACGTTTGACTTATCTATCCCAGCATTTATGCAGATCAAACCGCGCTTGTCTTCAACCAGCAGCAAGTCCCGCGAAGCCTTTAGTACATTTCTCGTCTCCCTCAAAACCAGCTCAACAAACTTCGGACTTTTTCTAGTGATTTTTGCAACTTTTTCAGCTTCTTTGGAAGGTGCAACCTCCCTTAGGCTTATCACTCTTTCTTCGGCCTTCGAAAAGATTTTCTGTGCAATAGCAATCACGTCGCCTTCCTCAATTTTCAAACCGTTTTTCTCAGCAGTTTTCACAATAATTTTTGCCACATTATCTCCAATCTTCACCAGCGGAAAATCTTCCAGAGCGAACGCTGTGAAACTTTCCAACTTTTCCCTCCTAGACACCTTTAGAATTGTTCTTTCACTTCGTTAAATCTCTTGTCTATTCCTTGCAGCAATTAGGAGCGAAGAGCGTGATTATTGAAGTTTTATTTGGGATTTGTCAAGCTCATGTTCAGGGTGTTGTGATCTTCGGAGAAGAGGAGTTGTAGTGGTTATCTCTCGTATTGTCTATTGAGACGCAAGATTTAATAGATTGAAAAGCATCAAATAAACTTCATAGGAGAAATGCGATGCCGAAATTCAAAGAGTTACTCGCGAATGTGAAGAAAATTAGGATTGGTTTCAAAAAACGTGAACGACCACCAATTCAGCCACCGCCCCCGCCAAAACCCGTGCCAAGAGGATTCAAGGTCGTTGACAAGTATCCACTTTACGAACCTTTTTCTCATGTTGTGGTAGTCCAGAATCCAAAGACAGGCGAATTCAAGTACATTCTAGACGAGCTTCAGCTCGACCCGCTTGAGAAAGGTGTTTACACTCGTATTTTAGAAATATTGCTTGCAGAAATAGAGTCGCCAAAAGAAGAAATTGCGGATCCTAGAAAATTCTTCGCAGAAGAGGCAAAAAAGATAGTTGATAAGTACCGCATAAGCTTAGGTTGGCTTCCTGATGTTTCATGGTACAAGATTCTCTATCACGCAGAAAGGGACCTCGTAGGCTTTGGTACAATTGACCCGCTGATGCGAGATCCACACATCGAGGATATTTCATGCGACGGTGTTAATAAGCCAGTCTACGTCTGGCACAGGAACTACGAAAGCATCGAAACAAATCTTGAATTTGGAAGCGATGAAGAGCTCGACAATATGGTGGTTAAGCTGGTACACATGGGAGGGAAACATGTAAGCTCTGCTTTCCCAATCGTAGACGCTTCCTTGCCTGGAAAACACAGATTGGCGGTTTGTTATAGGCGGGAAGTTACACCATTCGGAACGGCTTACACAATTCGAAAATTCAGAGAAGACCCCTACTCAATAATAGATCTGATAAACTTGGGAACATACTCTGAAGAAATGGCAGCCTATTTCTGGCTATGCCTTGAAAACAGATCTTCAATAATGGTTTTGGGAGGAACAGCCGCCGGCAAAACGACAGCCCTTAACACTCTAGCGTGCTTAATCAAGCCTGGAAGCAAGATCATAACGATAGAAGAAACAGCAGAGCTCAACTTACCCCTAGAAAACTGGGTTTCGCTTATAGCAAGGCAAAGCTACGGATTAGGCGGAAGCAACATAGGTGAAGTGACGCTTTTTGATCTTGTGAAGACTTCGATGAGGCACCGTCCAGACATATTAGTAGTGGGCGAGGTAAGAGGTCAAGAGGCCTACGTTCTTTTCCAAGCATTAGCCACGGGCCATGGTGGCATGTGCACCATGCACGCTGAAAACCTAGATTCAGCAGTCAAGCGTTTAACCCAGAAGCCCATGGAAATCGCGCCTGCTTATATTCCGTTGATGAACATCGTCTTCTCAATCCAGCGGGTTCACCTTAAAAAAGGTGAAGAGAAAAGAGCTTACCGAAGGACGATCGCTGTTAGCGAGATTGCGGATTATGAGGATTATAGAACTGCTTTCACGTGGAACCCGGCAACAGACGGGCACACATCAACATTAGACAAAAGCACAATATTGTCATCAATTTCTGAAAGGCAAGGCCTAGCCAAGAGGGATTTAATCGAAGAAATAGAGAAACGAAAGAACGTATTGCATTGGATGCGGGAACGTAACATAAGAAGCTACAAGGATGTAGCTGCAATCATTGCAGAGTATTACGCAAGGCCCAAGCAGATTTACGAAAAGATATTAGCAGGGGAGGAGGTAAGACTCGTTGCCGCTTCTGGAACTCCTTGAGGCCTGGTCTTTTCGCCTCTTTGGCGGAGTAGCCCCATCATTTCTTAAACATGTTTTTGGGTTCAAGAAGTACTTGGAAAGAGCAAGAATCAAAATTTATCCTGAAACTTATGTTTCACTGATGCTTTTCCTTGCGGTCGTAACGATTCCGGTATCCGTAGCATCCCTAGTGATTCTGTACCTTTTCGCTTTTATTCCAATAATTTTCCTGGTTCCGCTTCCATTTTATGTAGTGGCAGGTTTTCTGCTAATACCTATGTCCAGAGCCAGCGATAGAGCGAGCAATTTAGAGAGAGAGATGCCTTTTGCATCCGCTTACATCAGCGTCATGGCATCCGGAGGCATAGCTCCTTACACAAGTTTCAAGCGGCTTTCAGAAGTTGAGCTGATGCCTGCCATGAAAAGCGAAGCGAGAGAAATCATAAAGGATGTGGAAGTATTCGGAATAGACCCATTAACAGCCCTAGGGATTGCAGCAAAGAGAAATCCTTTGGATATGTTCAAAGATTTCATCTCTGGATATGCTTCAACAGTAATAATAGGCGGTGACATAGGGCATTATCTTGAAAGAAAAGCTGAAGACATCTTCAAAGCCAGAGCTTTACGGGTTAAAGCTGCGGCTGAACGGCTTGGAATGCTTCTGGAAACCTTCATAATCGTGATGGTTATGATGTCTTTGTGTTTCTACATTTTGTTCAGTGTAGATGCGATTTACAGCGTGGGTGTGTCGGTATACTCGGGCATAATATTGTACACGTACTTGTTTACGCCAATACTGTCAATGATGTTCATTTATTTGGCCCACAGCATGCAACCTAAAACTCCCATTGTAGAAAAGCGCCCGTATAAGGTCTTTGGAATCTGCAGCGCAATAGCTATCGTATTATTCTTAGTGTTGACGAACTTCATGGGAATCGTATATGTTCCAATTTTCAGTTCATTCCAAACAATAATCGACTTGCCCGTAGCAATAGCCATAACCCTTTTCGTCGCCACAGCTCCAGCTGCAATAGTACACAGCAGACTGTCAAGAAAGAAGACAAGCATGGAGCAGGGAATCAACAGCTTCCTAAGAGATTTGACTGAAGTCAGGAAAACTGGTTTGTCACCAGAAAAATGTATTGAAAGCTTGGGGCATCGCGATTACGGCGCATTCAGCAAGGAACTACGGAAGATAAGCTCAGATATTTCGTGGGGAATCCCTGTGAAGAAGGTCATAACGGATTTTCTAAGAAGGACACACAGCTGGATGACTCAGATTGCGATGTTCCTACTCGTTGAGACAATAGATGTTGGCGGGGGCACAATCGCCATGATCGAGTCACTAGCCAGGTTTAACAATCTGACTCAGGAAGTTGAGAAGGAGAAGAGAATGGCAGTTCGCCCCTATCTTTTCATGCCCTATTTAGCTGCCATCTTGCTCGTGGCAACAACGACAATGATGCTGGGGTTCACTAGCGCCACCCTGAACATAAATCCCGGTCAAGCAAGTCGAATAGACTTGGTTGGAATAACGACAGTCTTCGTAACCTCTGTAATTTTCCACAGCTACCTCATAGGGATTGTGGCCGGCAAAATAAGTGAGGAGTCGGTGTCTGCTGGATTCAAGCATGCCGCCTTGCTTGTTGTAATCGCTGCGATAGCTGCAAAACTAGTGCCAATGTTTCTAACACCCCAGTGGGGAGCAGCATGAGCGGGGCTGGGGTTCACCGCCACATACTGAAGAACAGGAGGGCGGTTAGTCCAGCTGTTTCAATGGTGATAATAACTGCAGCAACTGTCGTAATGGTCTTGGTCTCTGGTAGTTATGCATTTCAAGTTTTGGAGCGCCAGCAAGCAGCACGCGAGTTTGAGACAGTACAAAAGTCTATCTTAGCTTTCGATGATGCTGTACGAGACATTGCGTGGGATCGAGGCGGCTCTCGTTCAGTCCGTTTCACCACTAACTATGGAATCATGCGGCTAATGTCTAGCAGCAAATCTTTCCAAATAACCACGTCACAGTTTAGTTACACTTTTACCACGGGGGTTGTTAAGTACGATATGCCATCTAGCTACTTCACTCTTGGGAACGGATATTCGTCCTATATCCTAGGCGATGAAAGTACTGTTGTATCCTCACTCGCTGACAGTTTCGGTCAAGCTTTGGTAAAACAGGAAGCAGGTTTTGCCAGCATTGCCTTAAACTACAGGGTGCGCGTTTCCCAAGAGGGACCTTCCACTCTGGTCGGCTCAACGCCTATAAATTACGTTGATATTTTGGTGATAAGGCTAAACTGCACTGATTTATCCTTAGGTTCGGGTGATTTTGACTTAGTCGCCAAAAACGTGGGACTAAACACAACATCTTATGGTCCATATCCAGTTGGCAACGCAGGCACCATTTCAGTTGCTTCAGATGGGGTCCCGACGAAGTCTATCCAGTTGGATTTGGAGAATGGGCAAGTTATGTTTAACCTGATTATTGCTGACGTGCGAGTGAGCACTTAAGAGGTGCAGGAATTGGCAGCACACACTATGGGTTACCTCATTTGCAGCATGGCTTTGATTGTCTTAATTCTGGTGATGCCTTTCTTCTTTGCGATGGAACGAAATAGTGTTGCTGAAGAAATGGCGAAAAGGAAATTGACGGAAATTTCTGATTATACATCAAACACATTGGCGAATTTATATTTTTTAGCAAATTCGACAAATTCTGTGGAGTTAGACCTAACCAAAACACTGCTCTATTTGCCTCTATCGGTTGAGGACTCGTTTTATGTGTTGAGCATAACCTCGATAGATGGCGTGAATGCCTCGAAAGTGACTGCTTTTTTCAAGGATAGGCCCCGAGTCGCAGGCGATTCATGGCTTGTTCCTGGTTTAAAGCTATTGAATGAAAGCTCGTTAGAAATCGGTGGCAAATCTGTAATAGCAGGGTGTCACCGAGACGCTACTGGTTTCTATGTTTGGTTAGGTGAAAGTGAGTGAAGTGAGCTGCGGGCCAAATATAGTAAGACTTAAGAGTCACTATTGCCATAAAAAGAGCAGAGTTGGAGACTTGAATTATGGTTAGCGCTGCTTATGATCACATAGTAGCGATCCTTATAGTAGGAGCGATTTTTGTTGGAACAGTTGTGGCCTTGCCGGCTCTAAACTACTCAAATTTACAGACTCTAGATCAGCAGCAACTGAGAAATACCGCACTAAATGTGTTCGACTCAATGTTACTGAGTGCTGGTTCTCCTTCAAATTGGGGCTCGAAATCGTTTCCCTTTGATCAAAACAACGTCAAACTCTTTGGTCTAGCAAGCCCAAGCGCGCTTTCGAAATTTGTTCTGGATTCTGACAAAGTGCAAAGACTTGACCCCACCAATGCTGGAGTTATCGATTACGATCGTGTCCGTACTTTGTTAAATACCGAAGACTATGGTTTTCAACTTTCTATCTATAGACCATTTGAAGTAAACTGGAGTCTGGATATCACAAATACTGTGGTTCGCTTTTTCGTCACGGTTACGCGTACTGAGGATGGAACGCCCATTCCGAATGCTGAAGTTAGAGTTACAATCACGGTGACTGCGAGCAAACCACCCAAAGCCGGTGAGGGAGATTTCATTTCTCAGAGATACGATCCGACGACTTATTATACTAATGTTACAGGGAGTTGCGCAGGTTCTCTAAACACCGACCTCAGCGGCTTTAATATTGACTACGCTGTTGCCATTATGCAAATTACTGTAGGCGGTTTGTCGACTACGGTAGTCGCTGAAAAGGGTAATCAAATAACGAATCTTATTAAGATCAGCACTTTTGGCGATACCATCACTCTCTCGTTGCCCGACGTTTTGAATGACACTAAATCGGAAAGACGTGTCAAAGAAATAGATGCTTACGACGTTGAGAATTTGATACGGCTTTTCAAAGCGGGAGACGTCAACCCCCCTGAAATTAAGATTACAAAGGGACAAGGTTATGAATATTGGAGTATCACCTTTCAAGGTCTCAGCGCAGTGAACCCAACAGTTTTACTTTTCGCAATGCAACTTACCTTAAAAGGGATTGGAAGGACAATAGTGCTAATTGCAGGTCCTTATTCCTTCGGAGGCTCTGAAAAAATATTTAGTTTCGGTCCTGAACCGTCATCTGAAAATGTCATAACAATAATGCGTCGTCTTGTAGTCATTTCAGATATGACGTATGTTGCCCAAATAGCATTCTGGAAAGACTGAATATGAGAAACCTAAAAAACACTAAGGGACAGATGAGGGTTATCGAGACAATTTTTGCCATCTTCATCATCGTGGCTGCTCTATATTTTGTGGGAATTTTTGCTGTAAGTCCCACAAGTCCAGGATATGAAGTGACTGATCTTGAAAAGATGGGGTACAGTGCCCTACACGATTTAGATCAGCAGGGGTTACTTGCTTCGCTAGTTTATAATGGAAATTGGAGCGACCTCAGAACTGTTCTGAAGATTACAATCCCTGTCGACGTGTACTTCAATCTGACAATATACAACCTGAGCGGCTCGAAACTCAATGGAGATACCCAGATAATTTATGGTGATTCTGCAACATTCTCTAACGCGAAAAACATAGCCTCGGTATCATACAGTCTGGTGGGTATTCCAAAGCAAAACCCAAATACTGGAAAATATGAAGCAAAGTACGATCCAAGAATATTGGTATTACAAATCACAAGAGGTTAATCTCATGAAATTAGCAAGAGAAAAAAGAGGCCAATTCGTTATTATCGCAGTCTTATTGGCGGCAATAATGATAGTCTCAATTGGCGCATTAATGCACGGTGCAATAACATATTACAAACACGAACCTTGGGAAGAATATTCAACCCTGATAGGAGACGTTGAACTCAATTCGCGCAGGCTACTTGAACTCAGCTTGGTTAATTACACTAATAGCGTGGTACCAGACCCAAATATACTGGGCAACAACTTGGAGAAATGGCAAGACAATCTGACGGATATTTATCCGAGCAGCGGAATAGTCTTAGACTTTTCAAGTAGCGGGCTAAGTCAGAGTTGGAATCCAGCAACAAAAACGGCGTTGTCACAAGCCACAGCCGATTTCACGCTTGATATAAAATCAATTGGTTTGACTGGATACAAGTTTTCAGCCACAATTTCTTTGAGTCTAAGAATCAGTGTCACCTCAACAAACACAACATCACATGAAATTACTGCAGCAGTAAAAAGCGAAAGCGGTAATCCCGTTCCGAACCTTAACAAAAACAACTTTAGGATAAACAATGCCACAGCAACCGCTGTTAGTCCATTCTATGATCAGACCGATATTCTTGTCTACAAAATACAGTATCAAGGAACACTTCCGGCAACAGTGGAAGTCTGGGACCAAAGAGGCATCCGCGTAGTCGGAACTCAAAACTAATTGGCATATTGTTGCAGACTACGGATCCTCTGAACTCATGTACGCGGTTCTTGATGGAACAGTTCGAATGGTTTTGCATCAGCGCACGCGCACGGATAGGTTTGCTTCGCCAAATCTACAGCTACTCCAAATGTAGATTTCCAGTTCATATGAGTTAAATAAATAATAACAGAGTGTTAAACGGAAAAGCGTTAAGACATGCTGAACAAAAGAATGCTAAAGTCTAAAAAGGCTATTTCGCCTATTCTTGCGACACTACTGCTGATAGTCATAGCCGTTGCAGCCATAGTAGTCACCTATGCTTGGATAACAACATATATGGGTGGTGCAACACAACAAACACTGTACAAGGAAAACGTAAGATTCTATGGAACCCCTGCCGACGCAGATAGAAACCTTATAGAAATAGCCATAGGTAATTCAGGAAGAACAAACACTCAAATTCTAAGAATATACATGGGAAACTCATCTGGAAATATGGTAGAATTGACCAGCTACTCTGATATAGATTCAGGGAAAACGCTTCTCGCCAGCTCGATAGCAATAATAACTGTTAGTTGGCCAAACATGTTGGCAAACAATTGGGAAGCTGGAAAAACGTACTACTTTATGATCGTGCCAGCTCAAGGACCGAATCTAATGTTCCAAGAGCAAGCTCCACTTTAGGAAAGTCGCACACCATTTTTTATTTCTGACAGATCAACTTTCGAGACCATTAATATTACCAAACGCGCGCAGGTAACAATTAAACATAAAACTGAAAACATATAACAACCATTAAGGTGCATAGATTGCAAATAATGCTGGAAGCCGCAAGAACAATACTGGCATCAATCTTTCTTTTCTACTCATCTTGGAGCGACTATAAGACCAGAGAAGTCAGCAACAGCGTATGGGTAATTTTTGCACCCATTGCTTTGATTCTGACACTGATTGAAGTATTTCTCTACGAATCCTCACAACTACTTTTTTATGGCTTTTGCTTCGGCTTAACTGCTGCCTTTGCGATAATACTTTTCTATTCTGGAGGGTTTGGAGGTGCCGACTCAAAGGCGTTAATGTGCCTCGCACTTGCACTGCCCTTCTTCCCGAAAAAACTCTTTAATCCATTACTGGCAGGAGGAATTTCGCCGCTTTCCCAAATTCTTTTCCCAATCACGATTTTCAGCAACTCCGTCTTGATGGCAGCTGCAACGGGAATCTACATGTTTCTGCACAACATTTTTTGGCACAAAAAAACCGGCAGAAAACTGTATGAAGGTACACTTGCGAAGGAATCTTTCGTAAAAAAAATCGTGGTTCTGATAACAAGCTACAAGGTTTCTGTTGCCAAGTTAAAAGAGAAATGGCATGTTTACCCCATGGAAGACATCGAAGAAACTGAGGAAGGCATGTTTAGAAGAAAACTGGTTGTTATACCCAAAGATGAGGGCAGAAACGCAATTGTTGAAAGATTAGCTACAGCGGTTGAAACTGGAAACATTGATGACCATGTCTGGGCAACCCCCGGTTTGCCCATGCTCATCTTCATCACTGCAGGCTTGATCATAGCTCTATTATTTGGCGACATCATTTGGATCTTCATCCGCTTTATGCTCGGTTAAAACCAAACAATGCTCAAACAAGAATGAAACTACCACTGGCGCGAAGGCTAAGACAAGGCAAACCAACGGCAAATTGCGCTCTGGGCTGGCCAGCATCACCGTCACAAGCATTGGAATTATTAACCAGAAAAAACTTATGCCCCACCGCACTTTTTCAGGAGAACACATCTCGCTAAGCCTCTTCCTTAGAATCTGAGACAATGCAAAAACCATAAGGAAAAAGATCAAGCCTATTTGCAAAGAAAGAGAGCTTGTCAAAACTCCTAGTGCAATTAGCCCATAAACGTCTCCAAATGGTGATAAACCCCCAATTATAAGGTACCCCGTTGAATTAACAATGGTCCAGAATCCAAGCCAAAAAAGTAGTATGGCAGCGTAATGAACGCTTTTCTTTCCCAAAAGCAAGAAAGCCTGAATAAAAAATGATAAACATAAACCACAACGATTCCTCCCCAAAAAATCGACGCCATCTGCGTTAAATTAACCATTGGTTAGGAATATGCCAATTTATATGAGAAAAATCATAAGGTCTACCTACGCAGAGCCCTGCTTCGCCTTGAATATGAAACCGTAGCCGCAGCCACAAGTGCTAAACCAAAACCAACCAGTGGAAACGCATAATCTCTGTATGGATAATTGAGGGCAAAAGTCATCCTTTCCATGCATTCTCCGTAGGAGTAGCAGAATGCGCTTATACTGTAAAGTACTATCGCCACAAGAAGTAGGGAGATTTCAGCTTTGAACTTCAACAGTATCCCTCTTGGACTTTCCCCTCATTTTCGAGTATATGAACCAAATGGACTAGGATAAATTGTAAGAAAGATTATTTTAGCTTTTGGTAAATATCTACTTTAAGGTGGCCTAAAAATGCACGATTATCATGAGGAATTGCTGAAGTTTTTAAAAGGCGATTTTAGAAAACCCCATGTGGTTGTGATGCCGGACTTTTTCCTTGACCGTTTGATAAACTTAAACTGGGATGCAGAGACTTTTTCCGCAGCTGTAAAGAGCAAAGTCCTAAAGAAAGGCGGGAGCATAGATGGCATAGGGCAAGTGGAGCTTAGAGGAGGAAACGCAGTCAATACTGCCTCTGCTTTAGCCGCTTTAGGCGCAGAGGTTACACCCATAGTGTGCACAAGCAAACTTGGACTTCAATTCATTAAATTTTACCTTAAACGATATAGAGTTGATACTTCCCGCATTAAAGTCCACGAAGAATCATCAATAACAACGGCGATGGAATTTAAAACCGCGAATGGAAAAGCCAACGTTATGCTTAGAGATCTGGGTTCGCTAGCCAATTTTGGGCCGTGCAATATAGACGATAGTGATTTTAGAGTTATTGAAGATGCAGATTATGTCTGTGTATTCAATTGGGCTGGAACAAGAAGTCTTGGAACACAACTGGCTGAAACTGTTTTTAGACGTGCCAAAACGAAGGGAAAAGGCAAAACCTACTATGACACTGCAGATCCGACTCCTAACAAGGAAAAGATTTTAAGCCTCGTGAAAACCGTTTTGCAAAGTAGATACGTGGACGTCTTAAGCGTCAACGAGAACGAAGCAATTTGCTATGCATCCCAGTTGTGCGATAAGATAAAGGAACTTGAAAAGAGTTTGCAGTTTGACGAGCTAGCACTCGAATCTGCAACAGTTTTGGCGTCACATCTGAGCGCAAGAGTTGACTTGCACACAACAAGCTTTTCAGCAACGTTCACGAAAACGGGAGAAAACATTGTTCCAACTTTTAAAGTTCCTGTTCTAAGAGCAACCGGCGCAGGAGACGCTTGGAACGCAGGAAACGTTTTGGGAGACTTTAACCGACTCTCGAATAGTTGTAGACTGGCGTTAGCTAATGCTGTTGCCGCTTATTATATCTCTAGCCCTGATGGAGAGCATCCCACGCCAAAACAGTTGCTAGAGTTCTGTGAGAAATTGAAGCGCAAAAACAAAAATAGTTAAACATTAGCCTAAGTTATTTAAGAGCATTAACCCTTCAACCACAAACGTCATCTAAGACATTTGGGAAGCTTGGAAACTTGCCTAAACTGTTTGGAAGCTCCGGAGCGCGTGGCTTGGTTAATGCCGAGTTGACGCCCATTCTGGCGGCTAAAGTAGGTTTGGCGGTTGCCACATTCTCCAAAGCTGAGAAGGTACTCGTAGCCTGGGATACAAGAGTTTCAGGTCCAATGCTGGAACACGCGTTGGTCTCCGGCCTCTTGGCTGGAGGAGCAAATGCTTATTGTCTAGGAGTTGTGCCGACTCCTGTGTTGGCATTTTTGACTATGAGGTTGAAGGCTGACGCGGGGTTGATGATTACTGCTTCGCATAATCCACCTCAATATAATGGCATAAAAATTTTCAATAGCCAGGGCTTGGCTTACGATGATGAGAGCCAAATAAAAATTGAAGAAATAATTGAGAAACGGAGTCTTAGGCTGGCAGATTGGCGAGTTGTCGGTGAAGCTTCGTCTTTGGACAAGAGCCAGCTTTATGCAGAAATGATAAAGAAAACCGTAAAACTCCGTAAGAAGCGGCGTATCATAGTAGACCCAGGATGTGGAGCAACGTTTAGCCTTGCACCTGCGATTCTGGAGAATATTGGATGTGAAGTAATAGCCATAAACGCGCAGCCAGATGGCTTCTTTCCAGCCAGAAGTTCGGAGCCAAATGCTGAGTCTCTAAAGGACTTGGCTAAAATCGTTCAAGAACTTGGTGCCGATGCTGGAGTGGCTTATGATGGAGACGGAGACCGGGCGGCTTTCATAGACGAGAAAGGCAACTTTGCCGACTTTGACCGCGCCTTAGCGGCATATTCCGCATATATTGTGAAAAGAAATGGCGGCGGAACAGTGGTTACAAATGTTGAGGCGTCTATGTGCATTGAAAAAGTAGTGAATGCATTGGGCGGAAAAGTTGTTAGAACAAAGGTTGGCGACGTCTATGTCGCGGAAGCCATAAAGCAGCGCAACGCCGTCTTCGGCGGAGAACCTTGCGGAGCATGGATACATCCACAATTGCACTGTTGTCCAGATGGAATACTTTCATCGGCGCTGCTGCTAAAAGCGCTGGAAGAAGAAAATAAGGGATTATTTGACTTTATCGCTGAAATTCCTCTGTACACAACCTTAAGAAGAAACATTGCTTGCAAAAATAACATGAAATATAAGGTCATTGAAAAAATAGGGAAAAGCGTAAAGTCTGAGTTTCCGGCACACGCAGAAGTTTCAACCGTTGACGGTGTCCGTGTGGCCTTTGAAGGCGGGTGGATCCTATTCAGGGCGTCTGGCACTGAGCCACTAATACGGTTAACAGTTGAAGGTGAATCGTTAAAAGCTGCAAAGGAAATAATGAAAAAAGGAATACTACTTGTCAAAAAATCTGTTGAGGAAATGAGAAAATGAAAGCCGTAATTTTGGCCGCGGGAGAAGGCGTTAGACTTCAACCAATTACAGCGACTAGGCCAAAACATTTGATAAAGGTTGGCGGAAAACCAATCTTGGAACACTGCTTGGATGCTTTGAAAATTTCAGGAATAACTGAGGCGGTAATAGTTATTCACTACATGGGCGATAAAATCCGCCAATATTTTGGCGATGGCAGAAATTTTGACTTAAAAATCGCGTATGCGGAGCAAAAAGCGATACTTGGAACTGGCGATGCGCTGAGTGTTGTCGAACCGTACATAGAAGATGATTTCGCGCTGGTTTATGGCGATTTATTATTTGCTCCAGAAGCAGTAAAAAACGTCATAGACTTATTTGAGAAAGAACAGCCTACTGCCACAATGGCAGTGGTTCCTGTTGAAAAGCCTGAAAGCTACGGAATCGTAGAGATTGAAAATGAGAAATATGTTAGACGCGTAGTTGAGAAGCCAAGCCGTGGCGAGGCTCCGTCTAATTTGGCAAACGCAGGCGTATATGTTTTTTCAAGGGAAATATTTGAGAAAATAAGGGAAACTAGAGCTTCACCCAGAGGCGAATGGGAAATCACCGATGCGATTGCATTATTGCTGAAAGACAAAAAGACCGTTTTGGCTAGTAAGAGTTCAAAGGAAGAATGGTTAGATATTGGCAGACCTTGGGATTTGCTCGAGGCAAACCAGTGGGCACTGACGCGTAGGGAACATAAAGTTTGCGGAATTGTGGAAAACGGCGCTAATCTAATTGGCCCTGTGACGGTTGCTGAAACGGCGAGGATACGTTCTGGAGCTTATATTGAAGGCCCAACTTTTGTAGACGAGGGAAGCGACATAGGACCAAACTGCTTCATTCGCGCGTGCACAAGCATAGGCAAAGATGTGCGCATAGGTAATGCTTGTGAAATAAAAAACAGCATAATTATGGACAAGGCACACATTGGCCACTTGTCATATGTGGGCGACAGCATACTTTGCGAAAACTGCAATTTGGGAGCAGGCACGATAACGGCTAATTATCGTTTTGATTCTGAAACAGTGAAGATGGTGGTTAAGGGTGAGGTCATGGATAGCGGAATAGAAAAACTTGGCGTAGTTTTAGGCGACAACGTGAAGACTGGAATAAACGCGCTTTTTATGCCCGGCGTAAAAGTTGGGAACGACAGTTGGGTAGGTCCAAACTTCATCGTCCATGGAGATATACCGCCTAATACTGTTGCACTGCTGAAGCAAGTTGAAGAAAAGTTTGAAAGAAAAAGCAATGCTGAAAAAAGTTAACCTTTCAACTGTTTAGATTTCAGTGCAGATCTGTTTCGAATATTAATGTACGTTTAGTTGTTTTTCATTAAATCAAAGATAAATAGTTGTTTGCAATCTCGTTAGGTTGAATAGGTGTTTAGAATTGTCAGTCGCGCAGAGAAAGTTTTTCACTGAAGTTGCTGCGTTGGTGGATAAAACTGTAATTGTTATGACTGTAACGGGAAAAACCTACAGTGGTGTGTTAATAGGGATCAACCCCGACAACTTAAGCCTATGCCTAGGCGAAGCGAAGGATGAAACAGGGAAGATTTTGCACAGAGCCGTCATTAACGGGAATGCTGTAGCGCAGATATCAAGCGTAGAAAAACCATTTGATCTGAAAGCATTGGCAGACCGCTTAGAAAAAGTTTTTCCAACAATGATCAAGCTCTATGAGGATAAAGGTTTCATATGGGTCATGGACAAGGTTAAATTGACAGAGAAGGGTGTTGTGGAGGGTTCAGGGCCGGCTGCTGAGCGAGTGCAAAGAGTTTACGAGCAGTTTATGAGCGAAGCAAAGAGCTAGATAAACCAGCGTAGTTGTTCCTCCTTCTTCTTTTCTTCTGTGATTTTTCTGATCATTCCGAAGGATTCAAGAATTTTTTTGGTTTCTTCCGCTGCGCTGTCTAGCCGTGTTAGGTCAATTTTCAGGTTCAAATATTTGCTCAAAATCTCTAGAGCCGAGCGGGCGGCATTCGCGTCCGGGTACATGCCCAGCGTATCGACGAGGAGAGCAAAGCCCTTGAGGTTTCTAAGCTTGCCTAATCCAATTAAGAGCCCAGCAATTCCGAATACATGTCCAACCATGATTTTTGTTCCGAGGTTCAAGGCTTGGCTTAATGTTTCGTCATCTGAGGCTGCAGAGTAAACCTCAGGCATAGTCTTAACTTCATCTTTTTTGAAACCGCCCACGGAAATAACGAAACGACAGCCTAACTCTTGGACTATGTCCAAAACCTTGCCGCAAAGCTCATACTGTCCAAAAGTTGTCAAGGCCTGAGTGTTGCCATACCAGATGATTAGGTCGCGGTTGCCCTCGTCTCTCTTGTAATAGTAGAGTTCGTTTATTGGAGAACGTGCCCCACCTTCTTCTGTGGTTACGGCAAAATCTTGGAAGGAAGCAGATATGATTTCAGCGAAGCGTTTAGCCTTTAACTCGTTGATTAGATGTAAGGCTGCAATGTTGGCTACAAAGCCTATACCCGGCAAGCCCTCGATTAAGATAGGATCGTTCAAATTTGGCTTTTCGTGAATCTCAATTGCACAGACCATGCATTAACTCCCTTGCTTTAAGTGACTATCTAAAGGAAAATAATGATATAAGTGTGTTTAGTTGATTTTGTTTAGGTTTGCTGATGAGCTTTGAGATAAAAGAGAAGGACTTGCTTGCAAGGATCGGGAAGCTTAAAACCAAGAGCGGCACCGTGGAAACTCCGCTTCTTTTTCCAGTGATAAATCCTGCCATACAACCTATTCCTCCAAAGAAAATAGGAGAAGAGTTTGGTTTTGAGGCGTTGATCACTAATGCGTATATTCTCAAGAAACGTTTCCAAGATCAGCCCGCAGAGAGGGGTGTACGAAAGTTTCTAGACTTTAATGGCGCGGTGATGACCGATTCGGGTGCATATCAAATCCTTGTTTATGGAGATATCGAAATAAGCCCGGTCGAGATTGTTGAGTATCAAGAGCGTATAGGCAGCGACATAGCCACGATTTTGGACATTCCCACAGGCTGGAAAGTCTCCAGAGAACATGCAGAGCAAACAGTGGCTGAAACTCTGAAAAGAGCTAAAGATTTTTTCAAAATTAAAACTCGAGATGATATTCTCTGGGTTGGTCCAGTGCAGGGGGGCAGGCACTTGGACCTAGTAACAGAGTGTGCTGTGGAAATGGGGAAACGGCCTTTCCAAATATATGCTTTGGGAAGCCCCACGGAGGTTATGGAAAATTACCGTTTTGACGTACTAGTCGATATGATTATGAGTGCAAAGATGAATTTGCCCTTGGAAAAGCCTCTTCACCTGTTTGGGGCGGGGCATCCGTTCATGTTTTCCTTAGCCGTGGCTCTCGGATGCGACCTTTTCGATTCTGCCGCCTACGCGATATATGCTAGAGAAAATCGCTATATGACTGAAACTGGTACATGGAGGCTAAATGAACTTGACTATTTTCTGTGCCCCTGCCCAAAATGCACGAACAAGACGCCAAAAGACGTTTTGAATTTGCCCCAAAGCGAGAGGCAAACATTTCTTGCTGGCCACAATCTTTACATCTGCGGTGCTGAGTTGAAGCGCATAAAGCAGGCCATAAGGGACGGCAGGTTATGGGAACACTTGGAAATGCGGGCACATGGTCATCCGGCCTTGCTTCAGGCTCTCAAGAAGTTGGGAAAGTATGAGGATTTCGTTGAAAAGTATAGCCCTGCGGTAAAGCAAAGTGGATTTTTCTTCTTTAATTCCGTCGGGCTTTTTCGACCTGAGATTGTCCATCATAGAATACGAATGGCCGAGCGCTATTATCCGCCTGAGCAAACGAAAATTCTTTTGCTTGTGCCTCAAACTAGAAACAAGCCTTTTCACAAGTCGGAGGAGTTTAAGAGGATCCGGCAGCTTCTTCAACGCGAAATTAAAGAGCGCTCAGACTGTGTTCACGTTTGCTTTTATGCGGCTCCTTTCGGTGTAACTCCAATCGAGTTGGATGAAGTCTATCCTCTTTCTCAGCATGAGACAGCTCTTCCCCTTGATCAGGAAACCGTGGAGTACGTGGCAAGTCAAGTGGCAAGCTACATTACCCGCACGAGCTACAAAGCGGTTGTGCTGCTTCATGCCTCGGAAAATTGGGGCGAAACCATTCGGAAAATGTGTATAAGAGCGTGTTTAAAGAAAAATATCAGGTTTGAATGCTTAAAAATTAAGCCGGAGCAGGGCAAAGCCATTTTAGCTAGTCTGGGAAAGATTTTGCAGGAATGCTTGAGCGAGTAAAGTTGATTTACGCTGATCTACATATTCACACGAAATACTCGTTTGATTCGGTGATACAGCCGAAAACCATAGTGGACCAGCTTTTTGTGCATCCTACTATAAAAGCCGTATCCATAACAGATCATAATAAGGTTGATGGCTATTACAAAGTGCGTGAGTTGGCTTCTACGCACACGGATGTTGTAATCATTCCTGGAGTTGAAGTGAGCACGGTTGAAGGCGATTTGATAATTCTGGGCGTGGCAGAGTTGCCACCTGAGCCTAGGACTGTTGAAAGTGTTATCGAGTTTGCACGTGAAAGAGGCGGTTTAGTTATTGCAGCTCATCCTTATAGGGAATATGGTTTAGGTGATTTCGCTAGGAAATATGACCTTGACGCCATTGAAGTTTTGAATGGCGGCGCGGCACCCTATGCTAATAGACTGGCTGAAACCTTAGCTACAGAGATGGGTCTGCCAGGTGTTGGTGGTAGCGATGCGCATAGGGTTGATGAATTGTGGACCGTTTACACGGAAATTCAAGCTTCTTTGGATGTGGATGAAATTTTGGGGGCTTTAAAAAAGGGTTTAGTCAATGTTGCTTCCACAGGAAGGTCAATACGTTTTTAAAAGGGCAAGAAAAGATTATTGCGTTAGCAATTAAAAGGAATGATTCCTTTGCAGATTAGATTCTTAGGCGGGACTCGTGAGGTCGGCAGAATAGCCATATCAGTGAAAACTGAAAAAACACATGTTGTACTGGATTATGGCGTGATGCTTGATCATGAGCCTGGTTTTCCAATGCACGTGCCGCCGAAAGAGATTGACGCAGTAATTTTAACTCACAGTCACCTTGATCATTCCGGCGCGGTTCCCATTTTTTACGTTGATGGGCTGAGGCCGTTGTATACGAACAAGTTAAATCTGGAATTGACGCAGTTGCTGATTTCAGATTTCATTCATCTTTCCAGTTATTATTTGCCCTTTGAATATCTTGAGTTAAGAACCATGGCCAGAAGTAACAAGCATTTGAATTTTACCGTTGAAGAAACGCTTGGAGACATGAAATTTCAGCTTTTAAGTGCTGGACACACTCCAGGAAGCGCACAAGTGCTAATTGAAGCTGAAGGAAAACGGTTGCTTTATACAGGAGATTTTAACACGACTGGCACGAGGCTTTTAGAAGGCGCTAAAATGAACTATGGCGATTTGGACGCTGTGATTATGGAGAGCACTTATGCTGACGAGGATCACACTGAGCGATTAGAGCTGGAGAAACGTTTTGTCGAGGAGGCTACGGATGTTGTGGAGAAAGGCGGCACCGTTCTTGTCCCCGCCTTCGGGGTTGGGCGATCCCAAGAAATTGCTTGCGTCTTAGCTGCACATCATTTTGAATATCCAGTTGCTATCGACGGAATGGCTCGTGAAGCAAGTCGAATAATGATGAATTATAAAGAGTTTCTCCGTGACCCGAAACTGTTTATGGAAGCCATGCACGCGGTTGACTGGATTGAAGGCTGGAGAGATCGTAGGAAAGCCCTTAAAACGCCCAGTGTAGTAATTTCGCCGGCAGGTATGCTTAAAGGCGGCCCAGCAATTTTTTACACTTCAAAGGTTGGGAAAAAGGCCTATAACGCCATATTTTTGGTGAGCTATCAGATTCCAGGGACGCCTGGGAAAGAGCTTTTGGAAAAAGGGATTTGCACGATTGATGGGAAGGTCAGTAAGGTTAAGGCTCGGGTTGCACACTTTGATTTTTCCTCTCACTGTGGTGCAAGTCAGCTTAAAGAAGCTGTGAGAAAGCTTGGTGGGAAGCCAAAGATATTCGTGGTTCACGGTGCCGAGGGGAATTGTGAACTTCTTGCAAATTGGGTGAAGACTGAGTTAGGTTTGGAAGCAGTTGCACCGGAGACAGGAAGTACGTTTAAGGTTTAGAGTGGAATTATGAAAATTGGAATCTTACGCATTGGGCAAGTAGATTCTTACATAGTAAACCGGATTCGCGAGAATTTGCAAATGATCTTTCCGAATACGAAATGCGCGCTAATTGACGATATGCTACCCATCGCAGAAATTGCTTTTGAAATAGCGCGAGAGCAATATCGCTCAGATGTTATTTTAGCTAAAGTTCAAAGTTTTGCTGCGAAAGAGAAAGGCGTGGATCGTGTTTTGGGCATTGTTGATCTGGATCTTTTTGTTCCCAATTTGAATTTTGTGTTCGGAGAGGCTGAATGTCCCGGGCGAGCGGCTTTGATTTCGTTATGGAGGCTTAGGCCTGAGTTTTATGGCAAGAGAGCGAACATGGAGGTTTTTCTGGAGCGGAGTACTAAGGAGGCTGTTCATGAGCTTGGGCACACTTTGGGGTTGACGCATTGCACTAACGTTTTTTGCGTTATGTTCTTCTCCAATTCCATTTTTGATAGTGATAGGAAACGAAGTTTTTTCTGCAATAAGTGCTATTTGGAGGCTGAGGTAGTGATCAACGATTTAGGGTGATGGCTTTGAGTAAACGGTTTAACGTTGACCTTTTGCATTTAATGCCCATCTTAGCAAGTTTGCTCTTTGGTTTGCTATGTACCTTTTCAATTTCGCTGTCCTCAATGGAAATTTACAGTATTACGCCTTTTCCCGAGGACGTTTCTGGATCTGTTGGTAACGCGTTTTATTTTGTTATTCTTTCGGCGGTGGGTGCGTTACTAGTTTATTTGCTTTTGAAGAGAAAAAGTCGCACGTTGATTACGTTGATTACAGGTTTTGCTTTAACAGCTTCGGTTTTTACGCTTTCCTTCTTTTACTTGTCTGCAGCATTTTCTTTCATTCCACATATAGGAATTTTGATGTTATCCATACTTATAGCTACCCTAGCGGATTTTGCAATTTTTCGGTTGGGTAGTAAAGCTTGCAATGTGGCTGTTATCTTTTTAGGAGGAGCCTTAGGCTCTTTTTTAGGGGTTGTCATTCCTACTTTAAGCGCGGTGCTGATTCTGGTTTTTCTGGCGGTTTATGATACCTTTGCGGTTTACTATGGTCCTGTGGGGAAAATAGCTCG
>CAZDZM010000018.1:0-21562 GCA_964509945.1 uncultured Candidatus Bathyarchaeia archaeon | reverse complement strand
GTTGAGAATTTTTGAATTTTTGTGGTATTCGGTAAAAAAGGGCTGGTGTGTTGGCTGTAACCCGCCTTTTGTTTTTTGTGGCATTCAGCTAATCGGGCTACCCGCGCTTAGGGTAGATTCCTCATCAGCGTCTGTTTGCCCTTTCCACTTGCAGGACGGCCGTTTCACCGCTTCGCATCCAGCATTCTCAACAACTTAGCATGCATCATCGGCACTTGCTGGATGGACGTTTCGTTTCTGCTCCGTTGCCAAAGCTCTCGCCTTGCGCCCTTGCGAGCGCTGCAATTCTACACGTGGGCGGAGTTTCCTCAAGCCTCTTGCGAAGGCTCGAAAGCCACACGCCAACTCGCCAGCCCAAAATAAAGATATGCATCGGTATAGGATAAGAATTTTGGAAACCTTATCTGCTGCTTGCCATTTTATGAGTGCTAAAGGAAGGCCGAATCATGGCTAGGCGGGTTATTCTGGTAACTGGAACCCCATGCGTTGGAAAAACTTCGGTTGCACGCTTGCTCAGTTCCAAATTGGATGCTTTCTACGTGAACCTAGCTGAGTTAGCTGTAAATGCAAATCTGATTTCAGGCAGGGACAAGGAGAGAAACTCCGCAATTGTTGATGAAAATGCTATGCGCCGTAAAATAAGAGAAATTATTGGCAGTTGCAATAAGGACATAATCATCGATGGACATTATGCTGCAAGCGTTGTTCCCCAAAAAAATGTAACATGCGTCTTCGTTTTGAGGCGCGACCCTATGGAACTGCGGAAGCTCATGGAAAAAAATGGCTTTTCAGGCCGCAAATTGTGGGAGAATTTGGCCTCTGAAATCTTAGATGTCTGCCTTGTTGAAGCCTTAAACCTTCATGGAAAAGAGAAGGTCTGCGAGTTAGACGCTTCGGGCAAAAGCGTGGAAGAAGTTGTCAGAGAAATCTTAAACATTCTGGAAGGACGCAGAAAATGTCGCATGGGATTGGTTGACTGGCTGGGCATGCTGGAGAAGAAAGGCTTGCTGGAGGAGTTCCTGAAAATTTAGCTTTTCATCTAAGGCTCATTACTAGTTTCTGTCTTGTTAAGAGCGTGATTTTTCTCCTATTTGAGTAGGACTTTGCATGGTCGCTGAACTTCTCCCCTATTATTATGGGGTTCGATAAGCCTACATCATCACAAGCAGTGTCGAGACCTATTACAACGTTAACGCCTATTGTCCTCTTCCAGTCCCTTATGCATACTCCTTGTTCCAAGCGTCCCTTCTGAACGATCAAGTCAAACTTTCGTAAGATTCCACTAAAACCTTCGAGGGCTGCCATTTCCTGCTTCACCTTGTAACCTTCTTTCTTAAAATATCGAACAGCCAACTCCATTAAATCGGACCGCGGCGCGGTCTGCTCTTCGCTACTCATCAACTCGCCTCTTTGGTTAAGTGTTATCTAGCTGTTTGTATTTAGCTGTTTGTGGAAAAGGTTTTCGGATGGTACCCAAGACAACGACTACGCTTGTAATCGTCTGCACCAAGTGTGGCGGCTTACTCCTAGCCAAGGCCGACCAAAAGACGAAAACATGCCCTTACTGCGGCTTCAAAATAAACCTAGAAACCGCCAAGAAGATTGCATCAGCTAAAAACGCTTATGAAGCCTCAACAATCTTGCAGAATTTAAAAGCTCGAAAGCATTTCAGCCGCCGAAAGCCATTTTGAGATACGCCATTAACCCCACGCCTAATAGCAAAGCGAAAAACTGAAGAATCGACGTGCCCGCGGTATTCTTCTTGTGGAGCTCAGGAATAAGATCCGTTGCCGCAATGTAGACGAAGCCGCCAGCAGCAAAGGGCACAAGCAGAGCCCCAAAATTTGCAATTCCAGCTAAAAAGTAGGCTGCCAGCGAACCCAAGATTGCGGTTAGAGCCGTTACGAAATTGTATGCCAATGCTCTTCTTTTGTGGAAGCCACCATAGATTAAGACTCCAAAGTCGCCTATCTCCTGGGGAATTTCATGAAAAATGACAGCTAATGTTGTGGTAAAACCCAGCTCAAAGGAAGCAAGATAAGTCGCGGCTATTATCATACCATCGATAAAATTGTGAATTCCATCCCCAATCAGGTTTAAGTATGCAAACATGTGCACTGGGCATTCGCCCTCGTGGCAGTGGCGCCAATACAAAAATTTTTCAAGCACAAAAAAAATCACCATACCAATAACAGCATAATAAAAAGTTGCTTCACCCATCTCCACCATGGCTTCCGGCAGCAAATTCAGAAAGGCGCCACCAAGAAGCGTGCCCGATGCAAAAGCAATAAGGCCCATGAGGATATTTTTCAGCTTATCCTCCTTCAAACCTATGAAAACTATTCCGACGAGAGCTATTAGACTCACAGTTGTAACCGAAGCTAAAATTGGAATTAATTCATGCATATGTCTTTGTTCAATTGCATCTTCTTTATTAGAATATCGGTCATGTTAGCTTACCTGCTTCAGGATTTGGCATGTCTTACATACATCCGCAGTTGTTGGTTCCCCGCATTCACCGCATTCTTTCAGCCCTTCTTTCACAGCAAGCACCTCCAAGGCAGGCCTAATTTTTTCTATTGACCTAAAAATTGTAAACTTCATTCCAACGTGCTTCTCTTCCATTCTGTCGAGCATTATGCGAACGTCATTTCTCAAAGCTTCCGAGGCATAAGAGCATGGTTTGCTTTGAAACTTTATCCCTTTGACATAAGCATACAAGGCCGTCTCTTTCTCTGGAACTTCACAGAAAGGCTTCACTCTTCGCACAAGTTTCGGATGTACATCATCTGTTACAGGCTTCTCCCTGGCTATACGCAAAACGTCGCCGTGGAAAATGTTCAGAAGTATGGTTTGTACCTCGTCGTCTAACGTGTGGGCTGTGGCAATTTTGTTCGCGTTGACTTCCCTTGCTGCCACATTAAGAGCTCTTCTTCTCAAGACCCCGCAGTATGCACATGGCGTCTGCCCGCTCCCGCACTCTTGTCTAATACGCTTAACTATATCGTCCAACGTAAACCCGTAAAGTTCTTTAAAGGACAATAAATGTTGCTCAATTCCCAGTTTCCTGCAATTCTCATCCGCAATTCGCAGGGCCTCATCCCTGTAACCTTTAATTCCCTCATCAATCGTTACAGCCAAGAGCGACGCCTTAGAGTAGCGCCTCTCGATTTTGGCCAAAATATGTAACAAGCTCACGCTGTCTTTTCCTCCTGAGACAGCCACAGCTATTTTGTCATCAAGTTTGAACATTTTATACTTGGATATTGTCGCCCTAACTTTTTCCTCAACAGATTTGCAAAAACATTTTCTACACAGTTTTTCCCCAGAGTACGACCTAAAGAAAAACGCCTCTCTGCTGTTACAAGCAGTACAAGCAGTTGCGCCAGTAGCCATAAGTATTCCACGTCATTAACTCTCTCATCCAGAATTACTAAATAAACCATATGCAATAATAGCGCGCGCTGGCCGAACAGGAGTCTCATAAAGAGAGAGTTATCTGCAAATGAAACCTTCGAAATGAAATTGAAACCCCTCACAGAGGGCAACTCAGCGGTTCGCAGAAGATAGAAGTATCACATAATTCATTGCTAAGTGTAAAAGATAAGGTCTTTCTCCTCAAGTGTCTTCTGGATCTTATCAACCGCTTCATAGACTTGCTCCTCCTTTTTTGCGCCCACGCAGACCAGTTTCCCAGCTGAGAAAATCAGAAACACAACCTGCGGATCTTTCATTCTGTAAACCGCCCCAGGAAATTGTTCAGGTTCATACATGACTCGCTCAAGTTGGTAAGCTACATTTTCCAAGTCTATCTCACCACCTAACTCTGCAGACGCCACAATATTTTGGATCTTAACAACAGGTTTATCGGTGATAGATACTTTTTGATTTCTCAGTTCTCTAACCACTTTCTCCACAGCCCTCTTCGCTTCTTTTTCAGATTTTGCCCCAGTGCACACCATCTTGCCAGTTCCAAATATTAAGGTGGCTGTCTTCGGCTTCTTCAATCGAAAAACCAGTCCTGGAAAAACTTGCGGATCATATTCGGTCTGCGGAAACTTGTCAACTATAGTCTGCAAGTCTATTCTTTGATTAAACGACACCGATGCGACAATGTTTTGAATAGTGACTAAAGGTTTTCGTTTCACCATAACTATTCCCATACACTATAAGAATTAGAATAACGAAAAGATATATAACATAATCCATGCAACAGCCATTTTCACATGATCAACTGGACTCATCACGATGAAGGAGCCTGATAAATTGGAAATCTTAAAATTGCAGCCACTCCGCCCAAAGCGACAAGTTTTGTTCCTGCCTCATGCTCTGTGCTGACAACCATAGTATCTCCACCCTTTTGCTCCACTTCCATCATTATAGTTTCAATCGATAGACGCTTCTCATCAGTAGACTCGCGCAGCATTATATCCGCCAAAACAAGCCTTTCAACGGCACCAATTTTCGCCGCTCTCTCAACTTCGTCGACTCCGTAGGCAACGGTTCCTTCACCCTTTCCAAGTCTCCTCATAATTTCCTCCAAGGTTTCTGTCTCTTCAGCAATGCGCAATCGTCGGGTGGCCTTAACCAAGATGCCTGAACGTAGAGCCTCGTATATTCCAGCAACCCCACTATTGTTAACGCTCTTGACATCAACAACAGACTTTGAAACATCAGCAGCCTCATTCTCCAAGAATCTTACAAAGTAGTTCTTCACAAAACCTACTCCAACGATGACCACAGGTAACTGAGCGGTCGCCCAAAATTGACGGAGACTATTTAGCGCCCTTCTAAAATACTCGCTAATTGCTGCATCCCTCTTCTCAGCTTCAAGTTTCCCTGGAAGCCTCACGCCCTCCTCAACTCTTATCTCGACACCATATTGCGCAGTTGTGGCTATTACGTAGCCTTCATCGTCTATGGCGACTATCAGCAAGGGCTTCTCTGACATTCTGCATGCTCTTTCCAACCGCTCAATGTTATGCTTGGTCCACTCTTCTTTCACAATAGTTAGCGGTGTATTCAAGGCAATATTAAGTGTATGATGTGCACTGGTCGGAATAATTTCCGGTGCCTCGCATATGGTTCCGTGAACTCGAAGCTTCCCCAAAAGCTTATCCCATGCAACAGTCTCAACCTTGATCCCTAGAAAGACCGAAACCCTTTCGCCCCGTTTTGGTCTGGAGTATTGCTCATCAGGCTTTATTTCTCGTGACGTGTAAGCGTAAACCTCATCACCCTTGTAAATTACATTGTATAAGTGCCACAGATCATCGAGAGATTCAGGCACAACCTTCACAAAGTTCTTCTTCAAGTTCTTTTCAAGAATCTTCAACGCCTTTCTGCCTCTTGATTAAACTCGTCACTGTCAATAATTTAACTTCCACTTATAAACACGGAGCCCAACTTGTTCTAGTACCTCTGAAGTTGACTTCAAGATCTTATGATTAAACCTTTACGTCTCACCGAAAGCCATATGTCTATGTCCTTCAATAGCTTGCTTCCAAAAGATTTGTAAAGGTGAAAAATTTGGCATTAGCCGAATTGAAGTATGAACCGACAAAAGTTGAAAAGGGTTACAACAACAGGACCTTATACGTCAATGTTTCAACCTTGAAAATCAGCAGCAAACCAGTTTCACAGACTATGAAAGACAAATTCACAGGCGGCCGCGGTTTCAACTTGTGGCTCCTCTGGGGCTCTTTGCCAAAAAACAGAATTATAAAATGGGATGACCCGGAAAACGAAGTTTGCATAGCTTGCGGTCCCTTAGGCGGCACTCCAGTTTATCCTGGCAACGGAAAAAGCATTGCTGTATCAATATCACCCTTGACTGGAACAGTTGTTGACTCTAACGTCGGCGGATACTTTGGTCCCTATTTGAAATTTGCAGGATGGGATGCTCTTGAAATTCAGGGAAAAGGCCAGTCTGAAGTAGTCATAGTCATCGATGGCGACAAATGTGAAGTCCAAATTGAAGACGCTTCTCAACTGCCATCCGAAACCCATTTCATCGTCGAAACATTGGCCAAGAAATATGGAGGAGATAATCCACAGAGCATATCCATCGTATCTTCAGGCCCAGGAGCAGAGCATACACGTATTGGTTGTCTCAACTTCTCCTGGTACGATGCTGGTCGGAAGATTCACAGATACAAACAAGCGGGAAGAGGTGGAATAGGCACCGTTCTTCGCAGCAAAAAAATAAAAGCTATTGTTGTCAAGTATTCAGGGAAAATAACTGTTGAGAGCAACGGTCCAGCCTACCCAGAGTTAGTGAAGGAAGTTGGAAAAGCCTACAATCAAGAAATCAGGGCTCTAGATCCTAAACAGAACGAGATGTCAGTGGTTGGAACAACTCACCTTGTAACAATAATGAACGAGTTCGATCTTCTTCCAGTAACCAACTTTAGGTACGGCAGTCATCCTGAAGCAGAGAAGTTAGGCAAAGAAGTGTACCGGAAGAAGTTTCACAAAGGCTTTGATGGCTGCTGGCTCGGATGCTCACTCGCTTGTGCTCATTGTGTCAAGGATTTTGAGCTAAAAACTGGCCCGTACAAGGGGCAGAAAGTCTTCGTAAACGGGCCCGAATACGAAACCATAGCTGGAGTCGGCAGCAACTGTGGCATTTTTGACGCGGACTCTGTTATTGAAATTAACTATTACTGTGACATTTACGGTTTAGATACAATTTCCGTGGGCACCGCTACAGCCTTCGCCATGGAATGCTACGAGATGGGGTTAATTGACAGGAACGTTACTGGCGGTTTAGAACTGAAGTTTGGCAACAAAGAAGCTGCCCTAGAACTTGTTCATCAAATGGGCAGAGGCGAAGGCTTCGGCATTGTGGTTGGCCAAGGCGTGAGAAGAATGAAGAGGCTATTTGCAGAAAAGTATGGCGCTGACCCCGGGATTTTGCAGGACATTGGAATGGAATCTAAGGGTCTAGAATTTTCAGAATATGTTACCAAGGAGTCATTAGCGCAACAAGGTGGTTACGGACTTACTTTGAAAGGCCCCCAACATGACGAAGCATGGCTTATATTTTTGGATATGGTTCACAATTACATGCCAACTTTTGAGCAGAAAGCAGAAAACCTCCATTGGTTCCCCATGTTCCGCACGTGGTTCGGCTTGAATGGCTTGTGCAAACTCCCCTGGAACGACGTAGTCCCTGAGGACAACGAAAAATCGAAGGAGCCCGCCAAGATTTTAGGCCACATTGAAAATTACGCAAAATTCTTCCATGCGGCTACGGGCAAGAAAGTCACGGTTGACGACATCATATTAATGAGCGAAAAAGTCTACAACTTCCAAAGGATCTTCAACTTGCGAATGGGATTCGGCACTCGGGAGCACGATGAAGTACCATATCGCGCTGTTGGACCAGTCACAAAGGAAGAGTATGAGAGCCGAGCGGACCGATATGACAAACAGCTTAAGGAGAAGATAGGGTTTGATCCCACGGGCAAGCCAACGGAAGAAAAAATGGCCGCACTGAGGAAATACCGTGAGGCAGAATACGAGAAGTTGAAAGACGCTGTCTACAAAAGACGGGGATGGAACAAAAATGGCGTGCCAACGCTGGAAAAAGTGAAAGCTTTGGGAATAGACTTCCCAGATGTCGTAGAGCTTCTTGAGAAATATGCTTAAAGGATTGTCTTTTCAGGCTAGCCCACATTTTTTTCTTTTGACCTAATACCTCTGTGCCTTTACTGAAATGTATGTTGAGAATTTCTAAATCTTTAAAGCACTTTTCAACTCTATCTTATTGTTTGAGGCGGTGAATAATGCGGATTACGTTTTGGCTTTTAGATGTCAATTATGAGATTAAGAATGAGGTGCCTGAGCTTTGGCTCTGGGGCATTGAAGATTCTGGAAAGAGAGTGCTGATTGCTGACAGAAATTTTCTTGCTTATTTTTACGCTGTTGTTGAAGAAGGTTTTGTCCCGGCGAAAGTCGCTGAAGAAATCAAAAAGGCGCAGCCATCAATTGTGAAGCTTGATATTGTTGACCGAAAATTCTTTGGGAAAGCCGTGAAGGTTTTGAAAGTCTACTGTAGAAATCCAGATGAGGTTGCAAAGTGTGCCAGAGGACTTCGAAAGCTCGAAGGAGTGAAAGACTGCCTCGAAGATGACATTCGCTATTCCATGCGATATTTAGTTGATAACAATGTTGTTCCTTGTGCATGGCATGAGATAGAAGTCGTTGAAGAAGAAAATCCGTTAGGCGTCCATGTTGACCATGTTTATTTGGCCAAATCCTTTCCAAAATTTCTTGAAAGGACTGAAGTCCCGCAGCTGAGAATTTTGGGCTTTTCAACAATCTGCTACAGCAAGGAAGGGGCACCGAAGCCTGACAGGAATCCTGTGATAATAATTTCGGTAGCAACGAGCAACGGTGAACAGAAGCAACTTCTTGCAAGTGAAGGCAAAAATGATGCGCCCCTACTGGAGAACTTCATGGAGTATGTGCAAAGTTTTGACCCGGATATAATTGTGGGTTATGGCGTGAACGCGCAGGATTGGCCTTATTTGAAGGAGAGATGCAGAAATCTCAGGTTAACTTTAAACGTGGATAGAGCGAAGACTGCACCTCACACGAGTGTTTATGGCCATGTTTCATTGACTGGGGTAGCCAACATCGATCTGGCTGATTTTGCAGATGAATTTCCTGACGTCAAAGTCAAAACTTTGGAGAACCTAGCGGACTATTTGGGGATAATGAAAATTGAAGATCGCACCATAGTGGAGGATGTGGAATTCGCGGATTACTGGGATGACAAGGACAGACAGGAAATTTTGAAGCGTTTTTCTATGGATAAAACGCGTTGTGTCATGGGAATTTCCAGCGCCATTTTGGATTTTGCCATGCAACTTTCTAATCTTGTGGGTTTACCTTTGGATCATGTGATGACTGCCGCTGTTGGCTTCAGAGTTGAATGGTTCTTAATAAAGCATGCACAAAAAATCGGTGAAATTGTTCCGCGAAGAATTGAGCAGCCTTACAGGCCCTATGCTGGAGCAATAGTGCTGAAGCCAGAGCCAGGTTTACATCAAAACATTGCGGTTTTAGACTTTAAGTCTATGTACCCAAACATAATGATAGCGTATAATCTTTCTCCCGATTCTTACGTGTCTCCTAAGGAGGCTACCCCAGTGAGCGGGGTGTTTGAGGCCCCGGAAGTGAAACATAGATTTCGAAAAGAGCCAGCAGGATTCTACAAAGAAGTTTTGCTATATCTCATTAGTGTTAGGAGTGAAATTCGCTCAAAAATGAAAGCACTTGACTCCAAAAGCGTTGAATACCGTGTCTTAGACGCCCGTCAAAAAGCAGTGAAGGTGATAACAAATGCATCTTATGGCTACGCTGGTTGGATAGGTGCAAGATGGTACATAAAGCCTGTGGCTGAAGCAGCTACAGCTTGGGGTAGATACACAATACTCAATGCGGTCAAGATGGCTGAAAAAACTGGGCTGAGTATTGTCTATGGAGACACTGACAGCTTATTCATAAGATACGAAAAAGACAAAATTGAAAGGCTGGAAAGGGAAATTGAAAGGGAACTGGGCTTAGAGGTTGAGCTTGGCAAGGTTTACGTGCGGGTTTTCTTTACAGAGGCTAAAAAGCGCTATGCTGGGCTTTTGCCTGAGGGGAGCCTTGATATTGTTGGTTTAGAGGTTATAAGGGGTGATTGGGCAACCGTAGCGAAGAAGGTGCAGGAGAAAGTTTTAGAGATCATTTTAAAGGAACAATCTCCAAAGAAAGCCACGAGCTTCGTACAAGAGTTCATTCGTCAACTTCGCCAGAAGCAAGTTCCCTACCGTGATTTAATCATTTGGAAGACGCTGACGAAGCCCGCTGAGGAGTATGAAATCAAGGCATCGCACGTTGAGGCTGCAAAAATGTTGCGGGAGAAAGGCTGGGAACTCACCGTGGGCGATAAGGTAGGTTACGTAATCGTGGTTGGCACTGGGCGCCTGTATGAAAGGGTTAAACCCTACTCGTTTGCTTCGTATGATGAGGTGGACTTGGAATACTACGTGACTAAGCAGGTTATACCAGCTGCTGCTAGAGTTTTGGAGTTTTTTGAGGTGACTGAAGAGCAACTGTTGAAATTTAAGGGTGAAGAAAAGGCGACTAGGACCCTTACGGAATTCTTCGGCAGCTAACCTTAAGTAATGTCCGAGAATGTCATTAGATCAACGTTTAATGCTGGTTTGACGGCCTCTGATATGCGGGAAGCAATAATTCTCTTTATCCCCTTTTCACTTGCAATGTCAACGATTCTTTGAGTTATTATGCCGTCGAAGATGACTGTGTCAACGCCGTTTACTTCTTGGAGTTTGTCAGCCAGCTGGCTTACTGGTAACCGTTCTATCTGCTCTAGTTTTTCGTTGAGTAAAACAGCTTCTAATGTGCCTCCTAAAGCCTTTATTGTTTGAAGCATTGTCTCTGGAATTTCAAATTTCGGCTTTTCTTTTTTCGGCTTGAAGAGTTCGCCCAGTGGAGTTTTCGCTTCTAAAGCGACAAATATTTCCTTGCAGTTTAGCTCTTCAACTTCTTTTCCGCGGGGGGCTCTGCAGACATATTTTATGTTTGTTACTTGCAATAGTTCTTTTACGATTAGATCGCCGCCTCTGTCACCGTCGAGAAGAGCCGTGGCTTCTTTGTCTTTGCAGAGTCGTTTTATTGTTTCTGGAACCTTTGCGCCCTCGAGGGCTATTGCGTTGAGGATTCCGCAACGCATCAGGTTTATTATGTCTGCTCTTCCTTCCACGACAATTATTTCTTTAGAGTTTTCGATGTTCGGTCCAGCAGGCAGTTCTTCTGGGCCGTACTTTTCAACTTTGGCAATTTTCAATGTTTCGGAGATTTCTTTGAAGACCTCATCTACCGTTGGCATGGACTCAATTGTCCATTTGTGAAGAATGTCTTTTGCCCTGTCGATTATTATTTTTCTCCGAGCTTCCCTGACGTCATTGATCTTCTCAAGAGTCAGCTTTGCGGAGCACGGGCCAACCCTGTTTATGCTTTCTATGCTTGCAGCAATTAAGGCTGTGGAGACTCTGTCCAGACTTGTTGGAATTGTTATTTCGCCGTTTGTTCTGTCGTTCTTAGAATGCAACTCTATTTCTATTCTTCCGATTCTTCCAGTTTTCTGTAGTTCCCTTAGGTCGAGCTCTGGCCCGAAGAGGCCTTCTGTTTGACCAAAAACTGCTCCTATAACGTCTGGTTTTTCTACTACTCCTTCTATTTCAAATTTCGCTTGAATAACATACTTTATGGTAAACGTTTGTGATGAACCCGTAAACGTGCACCTCCAATTAGTTATTTTGTTCGGGTTTAGTTTAATCACGTGATGAGGAACTATTTCACTCGAGACACGAGATTATTATCCTTAACTATCTATTACTTTTATGAATTGTAAATCTAACTCTTTAATGTTTCTAAAGGTAGAGACATCTGCCGCACGATCTTTCATGAAAAACTTCTGCGCTAGCTTTCTAAGATGTTTCTAGCTATCTGAAAGTCTTCTTCTGCTTCCTGTACTGAGCTGACGCCTATCATGCATGAATTCGCTTTCATTTTTTTGTACACGTAGCTTAATGCTTCCTTTGGTTCTATTCCACCGCCAGCAAATGGTTTAATGCCAATTATCAGCTTTCCCGTTTCCCTTGTTTTTTCAATTATTATTTCAGCATCTTGTTGAGTTGGAAACATCATGACTCCTAGTTTGTTGGTAGGAGTGACATAACCGTCAATCTTGGCTTTTTCTTTCTCGATTAGGGGAATCGAGGTTCCTGCATGATGTATGCCCAGTAAAACTTTATGCTCGAGTTCACGGGTTCTGTCTACTAGTTCTTGCAACAGATCCATTCGAGATATTGCCAGAAAATCTGATTCTGAGCCAGGTTCCACCCATGCTGAATCGTAGTCAGAGAATTTGAAAACAATATCCTCCCATTTTTTCCAGTTTACTCTCAGTTCTCTTTCAAGCTCCTTAAGCTTGTAGGGTTTGGCTCTTATTAGGCTCTCTTTCCATGCATAACGGCAGTTTAGAATTGGATCGTTTAGATATCTTTCTTTAACGTCTCCAAAACTTTTGGTTTCATAGTCTAAATAGGTGGCCCATCTCCTGTAGTCGTCGATTTTTTTTCCTTTGAATTCCAAAGGAATGCCTAAGCAAGGAATCATTTGAACTTCTGTTGCTTTTTCTTCTGCAATTTCGTTTATCGCTTCTAGGTAGGTTGGGACGAGTTCGTTGAAGTCATGGGATGAAGAAGCAAAGCAGCTTATCCCGTGTCTAATTGCAACTTCTATGACTTTTTTCATTTCATCTTTATTTGAAAATCTTGTTCTGCACTCTTCATCTTTTTCGATGCCTTGATAAGTTATTCCGAGCAAAGGAAGATTGCCGAAGATGATTCTCGCAACCAATTCATGCACATTATCATTCTTGAATTGTTGAATTTAAAAAGGTTAGCGCGCACAAAACATAGATAATTTCATATGAGGAAACATATCTTAAGATGTTTTAGCGGCACGCTTAGGACTTTCGATACCAGCGTTCAGGATTTTAGCTGGCTCCTCCACGACGATTTCAACCTCTTGCCCGGTTTGACGACGTTTCTTCTCCTCTGCAGCTCTCTCAAATCGCCTCATTTTATAACACATTGCTGTATCTCCTCTTCGCCATCTGCGAAATTATATGTGGATTTTCAATGTTGGAATTTATATCATTTATGAATTAACAGTAAACCTTACTGCGTAAAAGAACTAACGCGCGTGCATGTGTCTTCAATAAGCCTAGCGCACATCTTGTTAGCGCGCGCGCTAGTTATCACAAGTCAGGCTCAATCGTTATTTCTTTCAGTTTTCCTTTTCCCTCTAATTGCCAATCCTAAGCCAAGTCCTATAAAGAAAATCACGATCAATATGATGAGAATTTCCGAGCCACTGAGAAGCATCGATTCGCCCCTCTTTTCTAGTTATCCTATACCATATTCATAACATAAATGTTTTTGTCATCACTCTGCAATTCGTACTCTGGTTAAGCGCGCGCTAAGATTTTACTGCAAGAAAACGAAGTAACTTTTACACTGGGTTGCCAGTCTTCCTTTTCAAGGTTTCCATGTAAGTCGTTAGGCTTTCAATATCTTTAACTTCTTTTCCCAAGATGCTTAATAGTTCGCGCCAAAATTTCGTGTTCGGATTTATTTTTGCCCTCTCCAAGTCTCGTTTAACCCTTTTTGTTCCTTCTTTTCCTCGCCTATCAAAGTCCAAAAGAAGAATGGCTTCTCGAGCACCAGTCTGTTCCACTTCAGAAATCACGTCAAGGAATGATTTTCCACCAGTCTTTGCGCATATTATTTTTCCTTCAACGCCCATAGCTCGTAGAGTTTCAATATCTTTTTTTCCTTCAACGATCATGATTGTGCCTTTTGCAGATTCCTGCGCTAAACTTTCTAAGATTCGCAGAATTTTCTCTTCTTTCTCTTTGAGACGCGTTGACAAGGGAATTTACCTTGTTACTTGGGCTTTCTTCAAGGTTTCAAGGTGTTCTTTTGCTTCTTTGTTTGTCTCAAAATATTTCCGGAGAGGTTCAAGGATTTTTGTCAATTCTTCTGCCACGGCGTTTTTGAGGTCTTGCGGATGCAAGGCACCGCCTGCATAAGCTTTTTCCAGTGCTTGGTAGCTTTGAAATTCGATTGGCCCGCCGAATTTTGCTGGACGGTCTATCTTAAACGTTTCATTTTCATGAAAGATTACATGCTTAACTATTTCTAACACTGGGTTCATTTCTACTAGTTTTTCTGGGCACCACGCTTTCTTTAGTTTTCCTTTTATTTCCTTCCCTGTGTCGTGGATGAATATTGCAGTCCATGGCTTTGATTTACTCATTTTGCTTGCAACAACTTGGTCTAATTTGTCTTTTGTTTCCAGCTTGACTGGTTCCGCTATGCCCATTAGAACGTGGTGATGAATTGCAACGGGCTTTTCCCAACCCATTTTTGGAAAAATTTCCCTCGCCAGAACATGAGCCTTCCTCTGATCCATACCGCCATGTGGTATATCTGCGCCTATCGCTTTAACGTCAACCGCCTGCAAAAGAGGATAGAAATATTGTGACAAGTCCAGCTTCTCCTTTTCACTTCTACCCATTATCGTCAAACATCTCAAAGTTCTATCCAGAGTCATGTGTTTGGCAAATTTTATCAAGCTTCTCCAGTATTCGTCATTATTATGGTATAACTGAGAGCCTAAGACAATATTCACTCCCGGGCAGAAGAACTTAAACGCATCCTCGTAGTATTTCGCCGCTGATAGGATTTTATCCCAATTTCCGCCAAACTTGTTGTTGATGAAGCTGTGCCAATCTGCAAGGTAAGCTTGACATTTTATCCCAGCTTTTATGAAATCGTTCATTTTGAAGCCAGAAACAATTAGGTTTCCTAAATGTAATAGACCGGAGATTTCGAAGCCTTGATAGTGCTGGGGGTGCTCGTTTGTTTCCAAGAGCTGCCTTAATTCTTCTTCTACCAAAATCTCTTCTGTTGGAGGCTTTTTCATCAGGTCAATTCTCGTTTCAATGTCCAATGGTTACCCTGCCATTTTCGGAGCTTAACCTTTAACGTTTATGCAGAAGTAAAACTTAAAAGTTGTTTTTGCATGGCGCCTACTGGTTTTGGCGGCTGCCCAATCACCAAGGCTTATCATGGAAATTGCACCATTGGGATTTACTGCTTTATCGCGGGCGGTTGTTTCCCACGTAACTTAACACTTAACTTCACTGTGGAGCGTTGCGCTCCTCTAAGTTAAGCTCTCTCCAGCGTGGGATTTTGACGCCCGCGCCTACCGTGTCCCATGTTTGGGTAAACCCGCCATCACGAGCAAGGCAAGCTTATGAGCCTGCGGTCTTCCGTTGGGTCCGTCAACATGGTGTTGTCGGCAGGATTAGAAGCTCGTTTGGTCATCGCCAACTCATAATGTAGCTCTACCAAAAAATTAAATGTTGCTCTCTTACGCTTCAGATATTTTGCACTTCGGAACCACAATTCCAAGTTCGACATCAAAGCATAATCATTTTTCACAAACAACAAGCCAAAGCTTATATTTTTAAAATACCCGTCGGCAGAGTGGAACAACTCTCTTCAAATGAAGGAGAGCGGCAGTATGATTAAAGATTTAACTGCTTTCTACTCCAAGAATGCGGCGATAATGAAACGTTCTGAAATTAGGGAACTTCTGAAGGTTACTAGGCAACCTGACGTAATTTCCTTTGGAGGTGGACTTCCAGCCCCAGAGACTTTTCCAGTCAAGGAGCTTAAAGATATTTCTTGCAAGGTGTTAGAAGAGAAAGGTGCAACGGCCCTGCAATATGGACCGACTGAAGGCGAGAAACCATTTCGGGAGGAAATTGCAAAATGGCTTAGACGAGAAAAGAGCACAATTGAACCAGAAAACATATTGGTCACCGCTGGGTCCCAGCAAGGCCTAGACATTATTTCCAGAATATTCCTGGATCCCAAAGACACCGTAATAGTCGAGTTGCCATCATTCATTGGCGGCCTACAAGCCTTCTGGGCATATAGAGCCAACATGATCGGTCTATCCCAAGATAATGAAGGAATGCGAGTGGACCTCCTAGATACCGTGCTAGGCAAATTGGCTAAGAGGCGAAAGAAGCCAAAATTCATTTATGTTGTCCCTGATTTCCAAAACCCATCGGGAGTAACTATGTCCCTTGAGAGACGCAGGAAGCTTTTGGAGCTGGCCTACCAATATGAAGTCCCCATAGTGGAAGACAGCCCATACAGAGATCTACGCTACAAAGGACAAAGCGTTCCCGCCATTTACAGTTTAGACAGAGAAAACCAAGTACTAGCATTGGGAACTATTTCCAAGCTGCTCTGTCCCGGCCTAAGACTTGGCTGGATAACGGCTTCGACTGAATGGCTGGACCGGATGATCGCGGCCAAACAGAGTATGGATACATGCTCCCCCGCCTTCACGCAGCTAATAGTTGCTGAATACTTGAGTCGTGGCCTATTGCCAAAACAGATCGAGAGAATTCGCAGCATATATGGCAAAAAGCTTGAAGCAATGCTGGAAGCACTGAACAAGTATATGCCTAAAGGTGTAGAATGGTCTAAGCCCGAAGGCGGCTTATTTCTTTGGGTTAAATTGCCTAAGAGAATGAGCGCTAATGATCTCTTTCCAAAGGCCGTCGAAAATAAAGTAGCCTACGTAGTAGGTTCAGCTTTTCACTGCAATGGCAAGGGACAGAACACGATGAGGCTCAATTTCTCATACCCTTCGGAAGAACAGATAGATGAAGGAATCAAGCGCTTAGCCAAAATAATCGGAGACAATATGTAAGCACGCGCTAGAAGAGACTCTCACCTTTGGCCTTGCTATTACTGACTGGTATAGAAGTGAAAATTTAGATAGTGCCTAAAAAATCAACTTTTGAATTCCTGTTTGGTTTCGATTATTTTTTCCATGCTTATTTGGAAAGCTGCCACAGGGTTTTCGATTTTCCATGCATTTAGAACTTTTGGGTGGATTTCGCCTAGGAATCCAACGCCCGTTCCCTTAATAATGGCCGTGCCGACTCGTCCTTCTATAAAGCTTGGATGTTTCGTTTCTTTTATCTGCCATTCTAAGCCGAGGCTCATGAAAAAGGCGGCCAATGCTGACTTAATTTCGGTGAAACTAGCATTAGCATGGGAAATGGCTGCTGCGAGCCATTCTTCATCCCGCGTTTTTGTTTCCCTTTCTGCGTCTAGAAGTGTGACTTTGCCTAGTTCGAAGATTCTCTGTGGATATTCCACAGATTGATTGTTGCTCAAGAATTCCATAAGGCTTGGCAGGAGCCAGTTTCTTATGCATGTCAAAGTTTGTACCTTCGGGTTGACAATTTCAATTAGCCGCTCCTTTTTCAGTTTCATTCGTGCAAAGAGGTTTTCTGGATTCGTCATCGTATACGTCAAAATTTCTTGAAAGCCCAATCCGATCATCAACTCTCTTGCAATGTCCAGCAGATGCTGCTCTAGCCTCACGCCGCCGGTGGTTGGGAGTTCCCGCCAAAGCGGCTCAATATTATTGTACCCATACGCTATCGCCACGTCTTCTATTAGATCCACAGCATGCATCACGTCAATCCTGTAGCACGGAACCTGCACCGCCAACACGTCGCCATCAGCCTCTTCAACATTAAAACCCGCCTCAACAAGCAGTTCCGAAATTTGCTTAGCCGTTAAATGTAGACCCAAAATCTTGTTCGTATACTCAACGCTCAAGTCCATTCGTCTTGTTCCAAAGTCAGGCGTTACCACCTCTAAATTCTCATGTGGATAATGAACCGTAGCCGAGTAAGCCTTGCCACCGCGATCAATCAACGACAAAGTAACGAATTTCAAAGTGTTAAGCACTGTTTCGTGCATGGTGCCCGTGACTTCTACAAGCACGTGCCGCGTTTTCTCCGTCACCCTTCCTAAATCGTTCGAATTTATTATAGGCGGGAAAGAAAGCACCTTCTTCTCTGAATCAAACAGTATGGGGTAAACAGGATACTTCTTCACAATGTAGCCGTAGTCTATACCCTTCGGATGCCTCTCCAAAATCTCAGACAAATTCATCCTTTCTTCAAAACCCAAGGGAACAAAACTGATTTCAGTTGGCTTCACAACCGTGTAGCTAAGGGGTGAGGTTATTAGACTGTAATCGTAAATGCCAATGGACGTTTTCTGCCTATTCCGCCCATAAGTCTGGTCAAGTTTATCCTGCAAATGCATAAGCCCACGGATAATCGTATCCGTCAATGTGACACCTTTAACTACGGAGCAGCCGATGAAGGGTCTGATAGTCTTAAGCCCCGGGTCTACGTGAACATCCACTATTGGTTTGCCAACAGCGTAATGCCTTGCTCCTTTTTCGACGCCTAGAAAGCTGCGTAAGGCTCTGGTCAAGCCTTCGATGTTCCACAAATCGGGACGATTTGCATCCTTAATCTCAATGCTCAACATTCCTTCCTTCTCGTCGTACAGCTTCACCTCGCCTTTCACAAACGCGAGAAGCTCATCAAGCTTTCCCATGTCTCTACGCAGCTCCACTCCGAGCATTTTCTCGAATTCACCATAATCTAGATCTATCGTCGGCATGTCTAAACCACCTGCCTCCGCCTAATCCAGTCTAGATCCTGCGTGAAAATGTAGCGAATATCGTCAACACCAGCTTTCATCATAAACAAACGGTCTACGCCTAAACCCCAGGCAATAACAGGCACTTTAACGCCTAAGGGCAATGTCACTTCTGGTCTGAAGATTCCGGAGCCGCCGAATTCAATCCATCCGTAGCCCTTCTTGTAGGCACTTAGCTCAACGCTGGGCTCCGTGAACGGAAAATAGTCAGGCTTGAACAGGACTTTGTCAGCACCGGCGATTTCAACGGCAAACTTCTCCAGTACGCCGAGCAAATCCCGAAGCGTCAATTTCTCGTCAACAACAATGCCCTCAACTTGGTTAAACTCTGGAAGATGCATTTTGTCTACCACTTCCGGCCGGTAACACCGCGCAATGGAGAAATATCTGCCTGGAATCGCTAAATCCTTGCTTAGCAGCGTTCTGACGCTGAGGCATGTACCGTGGCCACGAAGAATCAAACGCCGAGCCGCTTCGACAGAATACTTGTATCGCCACCCAGTAGAACCGGTTTTCCAACCATCTTCATGAGCCCTTTTCACATTGTTCAAGACGGTTTTATAAGCGTTCAAATCACCATAAACTGGAGCCTTAACCAAGTATATGCCGGAAATCTCCCGGGCGGGATGATCCTGTGGCGTGTAAAGCGCGTCAAAGTTGAAGAAGGACGTTTCAACGTTAGTTCCCGTCATCTCCCTAAAACCCAAAGTGACGAGCTTTTCTTTCACTTCCTCGAGAAACTGCAGGTAAGGATGCTTTTTACCTGGCCAAGTTTTGGCTACGGGCGCTTCAATGTTGTATTTTTGAAGTTTCACTTTTTGCCATTTACCCGTTATAATAAGCTCAGGAGTAAGCTGCGTAACCTCCTCAACAGCTTCCGCACCCTTCTTTATCACCGTTCTTCCTGCATCCGTCATCTTAAAAATCCGCTTCGTTTTCTGCTCAACGTTCAAGAGCTTCCGCCGCTTCAAAACTTGAAGAGCCGCCTGAAATTCTCCGTCTAAATCGCTAACAACAGCTTGTCCTCGTTCATCGAGAATTCTAAGCAGTTTCTCGTCGCTCCCCTCATCCTGCGTTTTAAGCATTTGCAGAGTATTCGTTTTTGAATCAAAGGTTACCCACTTCTTCCTTTGAGCCCAACCTAAAGCGATTTGCACAAACTGCTTCTCCAAATCCGCTCTTTCAACCGTCTTTTCGAGGGCAGCTTTTCCACCAAGATCTTTCAAACTGTTTAGTAAACGTCTTTCTGGCAAACCCTTTTTTGCGTGGATTTTCCCCTCCTCATTCAGCCTCGCCATCGCCTGCTTTTCTTCATGCGCCTTCAAAAACTTCTTATCTTGCAGTGCCAAGGCTGCACGCATAACAGCAGCGTTGGGCAATCCACTTTCGCCGATCAGCTGTTCTAACTGGGCTTTTCCACCGAGCTTGCCCAACGTTGAAAGAATTTTGCGTTCGTGCCCTCTAAGGTCTACCATGACGCCTCCCCTTCGTGAACGTGACAAACCAATTTCGTTAATCTAGTTCTTATATTTTTAATAAAAGCATGTTGATGCTCCGCTGCTTTTTGCGCAAAAGAAACATGGCCTTTCAACGAAATTGGCGGGGCATCCCTTCACCGTTAGCAATGAGAAATGCGGAAAATACTTATAAACTATTCTGATATTGCACTATGAATATCCCTTGAACCTTACACAAAAATTTAATATGGTTTCAGTGGATTCTATAACGAACTAACATGCGTAGGCGGCATTCCATTTGGATAGCGAAGAAAAAAACGAAATGATCGTTACACCTTGGGAGGTAAGGGGCAAAGTCGATTATGAACGCCTAATACAAGAGTTCGGCACTCAACCCTTAACCGAAGAATTGATTGAAAGAATTGCGAAATACACGGGCAAGCTTCACCTTCAACTGCAAAGAAGACTCTTCTTCTCCCACCGCGACCTTGACGCTGTCCTAGACCTTTACGACAAGAAAGTTAAATTCGTTTTATACACGGGCAGAGGACCCTCAGGCCCAGTTCACATAGGACACCTTGTCCCATGGATTTTCACCAAGCACTTACAAGAAAAATTTGACACCAGACTTTATTTTCAAATGACGGATGATGAAAAATTTCTAGTAGAAGACCAGAACAAGCTTTCAGAGATGACAAAATTCGCCTACGAGAACTCTCTAGATCTAGTAGCCTTGGGCTTCGAACCTGAAAACACCTTCATAATCTATGACGTGCAAGACATAGACTTGCTCTACGATGTTGCCCTAGAAGTTGCAAAACGCATAACCTATTCAACAGCAAAAGCGACGTTCGGGTTCCAAGACAGCACAAACATCGGTTGGGTATTCTGGCCAGCCATCCAAGCCGCACCGTGTTTTATCCACACAAAACTGACCGGTGAAAACGTTCCTGCACTCATACCAGCAGCGATAGACCAAGATCCATATTGGCGAGTTACCCGCGACATAGCCCAAAAATTAGGCTACTACAAACCAGCCCAAATCCACTGCCGCTTTCTGCCAGGCCTAGGCGTGGGCGGAAAAATGAGCGCCTCAGAACCCGAGACATCCATATTTACAATGGACTCACCGGAGGTAGTTAAACGCAAGATTTGGAATGCCTTCACGGGCGGCAAAGGAACCGCAACAGAGCAGAGAAAACTAGGCGCTGACCCAGGCATCTGCACGATTTTCCAGTATTTCCTCTACTTGTTTGAGGATGATGACAAAAAAGTCGCCGAAAGAGAACGAAAATGCAAAGCTGGTGAAACACTATGTGGCGAATGCAAAACAGACCTGACAAAAAGAATCAACAAGTTCCTTGCTGAACACCAGAAAAAAAGAGAAAAAGCAAAAAACGTACTAGAAAAATACCACATCAAACGTTAAGATGCAAAGCTAAAACTGGAAACTACCCCCAGGCTTAAGCACCACCACCTTCACTTTAGGCGCCTTTTCTCTAACATACTTCAGAAACTCGTTGGCGGACCGCGCCAAAACCGGGAAGGTCTTATAGTGCATGGGAACAACTGCCTTTGGGTTAAGAAGCTTAACAGCTTCCGCCGCGTCTCGAGCATCCATCGTGTAATAACCGCCTATGGGAACCAAAGCAACATCAATCATGTTGAGCTGACCAATCAAACGCATATCTCCGAAAAGCCCAGTATCGCCCCCGTGATAAACAGTTTTGCCTTCACCTTCAATGATGACCCCCGTTGGTGCTCCGCGGCAAGCTGTATGCGTTGCCTGAACAACTTTAAGCTTAATGCCTTTAATCAAAACACTACCGCCTATGTTTAATCCAGCAACGTTTCTGACTCCGTTCTCCTTTGCATAATCAGCAAGCTCAACCACTGCCA
>CAZDZM010000017.1:0-22418 GCA_964509945.1 uncultured Candidatus Bathyarchaeia archaeon | reverse complement strand
AAGCTAGGCATTTTTCCTGGCTTGCCCCTTCCAATCTTTTTGGGCATCGTAGCGGGGCTCTTAGCTTGGCAATTATGATTTTGACATGGGTAGGCGCGCTGAGTTTACGTCAACTTCCATGATCGTGCATTTTTTGAATCCTTTTGTTTCGTCTAACACGTCATTGACGCTTACGACATTGCCGCGGGTGGTTTTATGAATGAGGAACGCAATTTCAATACAGCATAGTTAAAATGGTGAATCATTCAGCAAATAATGTTGGAGCTGGTCAATTTTGCAAAAAGCTTGTACACATGCCATTTTCCACAAAAGTTATATTTTAGAAAGTCTGAACAAGACAATCTGAGTGATTGCTATGGCTTCTAGAATAATATCTTCGAAGAAAGCAGTAACAAAGATGCAAGCTATTCTTCTCGTAGTAATTATAGTGGTAGTTGCTGTAATTGGTGCAGTCGCATACATGTTGATGCAAGGCCCTACAGGACCGATAAAAATTGGTGTAATTACCCCACTTTCAGCCCCTGCAGACTATCTTGCAGGTAGCTTGATTCGAAGAACCGCTGAATTGTTCGTCGAGGCACAAAACAAAAAAGGGGGAGTGCTTGGAAGACCCTTGGAATTGGTTGTAGCTGACCAGACACTAGACGCAGGGACTGCTATATCAAACTTGGTCAGGATGGTCACAAATGACAAAATCGTAGGCTTGGTTGGGCCTTGGGAGAGCGGCGTAGCATTGCCAATGGCGGAAGCAACCAGGCAATACCCAACATTGATGTTCTGTACCTACAGTTGGGCTGACAACATTACCGCCAACAAATACCCCTACGTGTTCAGAGTTGGTGTGGCAAATCTTCTAGTTTCAAAAGGTACGATTGAATGGGTTAAGATAGCAGGATATAAAAATGCGGCTTGCATATGCGAGGAATCAGCCTATGGATTAGGCATGTGGGAAGGCATGAACAAATGGAGAGATGAGCTGTATCCAGAACTGAAATTGACTCTAATAACGACGAAACCTGGCAAGACAGACTACACTCCTGAACTTATGCAGATATCAACGATGGATCCGCCGCCAGACCTCATAATAGAAAACGAAAACCTTCCACACGCAAACACAATGGTGAAGCAGCTTTATGAAATGGGATTGACGCCCAAGATTCAGCTGATGAGTTCAACTCCATTCCCGCTTTGGGTTCCAGATTCCTTCTGGGAGACTTGTGGCGAGGCGGGAATAGGAATGATAAATCAAGACTCTCAAAGCCCATACGTGGAGTTCACGAGCATTGGTCAAGACTTTTCAACTCTTTACGAGGCAGATCAAGGTTCAAAGCCTCCAGTGTGGATAGCTTGGTACTGGGATTGCTTGCGCATATTGGTGAAAGCCATTGAGGATACGAAATCCACAGACATAAACGCGCTGAAGGATTACATAGAGAACATACAGATACAGGGAACAACAGGCTTCATAAAGTTTGAAAACGACCCAACGCCAGGTTCAATAATGTGGCATCAGTGGACAGGCTTCAAATTCTACTTCTTCAAGTTCGAAGCTGTCGGTGAAACAACAGAACACCAAATCTATCCTCCAGTTCCTTAATCCTTTTTTTTATTTTGGCTGGAGAAAACTATGTCGATCCCCGTAATAATTTCAGCGTTACTTAATGGCCTAATACTTGGTTTGATATACAGTCTGATAACCGCGGGAGTCAGTCTCATATACGGCATTATGAAAGTCTCAAATTTTGCTCACGGCGAATTCTACATGATAGGAGCATATGCTTCCTATTTTGCAACGACCCTTCTAAAAATCCCGACTTTCGCATCGTTACCTTTTTCCCTAATGGCAGGCTTCGTTGCGGGTTACACTGTTGAAAGGTTTCTGATTTCAGATACATACAAGAAAAAGATCGAAAGGCCAGGTGAATATGCCATGCTCACGACACTTGGACTCTCGATACTTTTCCAAAACATCGTAAGGGAATTCTATAGCCCTTTTATGAAGTCAACGCTACCAATACTGCCTGGGACCGTGCCGTTTTATCTAATCTCCATAAGTTGGGATAGAGTATTGGCCGCAATAATATCTGTCATCACGCTTGTTTCGTTGTACTTGTTTATTGGAAAAACTAAAACAGGAAGAGCTTGGAGAGCCACAGCTCAAAACAAAGTTGGCGCTCTCCTGACTGGAGTTAATATGGAAAGGCAGTGCCATATTTCTTATGGTGTCGGAACGGCGCTCGCTGCCTTGGCTGGCTACCTCTTAGCGCCTCTGTATGGTATTTACCCTAGCATGGGCTACTGGCCGCTCACCATAAGTTTTGTCGCAATGACTCTTGGCGGACTAGGATCCATAGAAGGCAGCTTGATTGCCGGAATAATAATCGGACTTGCTCATTCTTTTACGGCATCATTTATCAGTCCCAGCTATGCAGACGTAGGGATGTATATAGTTCTCATAATTGTCATACTCGTTAGACCTACTGGCCTCTTTGGGAGAAAGGATTAAGATTGGAAAGAGCTTTGCTGGAGTGCAAATCTGTTACAAAGAGCTTTGGCAAACTCATGGCATTAGATGGCGTCAATCTAAGTGTTAATGAAGGCGAAATGCTTGGCTTGATAGGGCCAAACGGGTCTGGCAAAACTACATTAATCAACTGCATCAGCGGCTTTTATAAACCTACAAGTGGCTCGGTAATTTTTATGTCCAAGGATATTGTGAGGCTAAAACCTTATTCCATCTGCAAAACAGGGATTGCAAGAACTTTTCAAGTTCCAAGACCTTTTCCAAGGTTGACTGTGCTCGAAAACGTGATGGTTAGCTCAGAGGGAAACCGGGACATTGCCTTGAAATATATCGAACGAGTCAAATTGTCAGAGATGAAAGACGCTCAGGCTAAGAATTTGACTTTTCACCAGATTAGATTGATGGAGATAGCTCGAGCCTTAGCTTCCGCCCCAAAATTCTTGCTATTGGACGAAGTGATGTCAGGGTTGAATCCTGTCGAGATAGATGAGTCTATAAAATTGCTTGGAGAGATCAGAAAAACTGGAATAACAATATTGTGGGTTGAACACATAATGAGGGCAATAATGAGAGCTGTTGACCGGATTGTTGTTCTCCATGAAGGAAAGAAGATCGCTGAAGGCACACCGAAACAAATTGCGAATGATGAAAAAGTCGTTGCTGCTTATCTCGGAGAGAAATACGTTATCTAAGGTGTTTAGGAATGTTGCAAGCAAATAGCATGGACGTGTTCTACGAAAAATTGCCTGCATTACAAGATGTTTCTTTGAAAGTGGATAGAGAGGAGTTCGTCGTTCTAATAGGATCCAATGGAGCGGGAAAGACGACGATATTAAATACTATAGCCGGAGTCTTACACCCAAAAAGCGGCACGATCACTTTTGAGAAAACGCAAATTCAAAATTATCCACCGTATCGTATAGTGGAATTAGGAATTTCCCTTGCTCCAGAAGTCAGAGCTGTATTCCCGTTGATGAGCGTTATGGATCACTTGCTACTGGGCGCCCAGTCATCACGCAGGGCATGGGAAAAGAGATCAGAAACTATAGATAGAGTTTTTCAACTCTTTCCTAGACTTAGAGAGAGAAAAGATCAGAAAGCTGGCACACTGAGCGGTGGAGAATCTCAAATGTTGAATATAGGAAGGGCTCTGATGACGAGACCCACACTCTTGATGTTGGACGAGCCATCACTTGGGTTGGCTCCAAACTTGGTGCTTACGATATTTGACACCTTACAAAAGCTACACAAAGAGCGAATGACAATTCTTGTATCCGAGCAACATGTTCATCATGCTCTGAATCTCTGCACTAGAGCGTATGTAGTTGAAAATGGAAGAATCGCCCTTGAGGGGTCAGGGCCTGAACTACTTTTGAATAGTGACGTTAAAAAGAAGTACCTAGGAGGGTGAACTATGACTTTAGATAAGACTGGCAAAACCAAATTCTTAAGAAGCCGTCAAATCCAAGCCACAATAGTATTCATCGCAGTTTTGGCCATTGTGCCCCTGTTTGCACTACAGCAACCCTACATATTATGGGTATTCATACTCACGATGTTTTACGCAATATTGGCTCTAAGTTGGAATCTGCTGTTAGGGTACACACAATTGTTAAGCTATGCTCACCCGGGCTTGCTTGCAATGGGTGGATATTTCTCTGTTCTTCTCATTAAATCAACTGGGTTGTCTCCAATAATCGGTTTGTTTTTAAGTACGGCTCTAGTGACTTTCGTCGGTTTCCTAATAGGATGGGCATGCCTAAGACTTAAAGGAATCTACCTCGCTCTGACAACTTGGGGTTTTTCAGGTGCAGTGCAACTAATCATGATCTCTGAATATAACGTCACTGGCGGATTGACTGGGCTTACTACGCAGTTTCTATTACCAATATCCTCTTTCCAAGCCCCACAATACTATTTTTACGTAGCGTTAATGCTTTTCACGCTCTGTGCACTAACAACGTACAAGCTGATCCGCTCCAAATACGGTCTATACCTAAGGGCTATTGGTGATGATGAAGAGGCAGCAGCAACATGCGGGGTTAACATAGTGAGATTGCGAATATTCATCTTCACTCTCAGCACTGTCTGGGTTGGAATTGCCGGTGCCTTTTACGCTCATTTGCTAGGATACGTGAGTCCTGCTCTAGCGGATTTTTCCATCATGATAATGGTCATCGCGGCCACCATAATGGGGGGGCTCGGCACATTCTTGGGCCCAATATTGGGTGCTTTTGTTATGTGGCCGGTCTCAGAGTTCATACGGGCTCGCAGCGCCGGTCTCGCGATGATAGTCCTCAGTATACTCATACTCACTTCTTTGAAGTTCTTCAAAAACGGTTTCTTAGGAGTCTTATCTTCTTTATACCGCCGTGTTCGCCATGAAGAGAAGAGAGAAACCACCAGTATAGCTGAGAATGCTTGAAGAGACGTCACACTAAATTGGTCGCGTGCGCCAAGAGATCATATATTGAGGTTTCGGATTGTAATTTGGCAGCGGAGCGATCTCTTCCAAATCTTCGGTTTCGCTGTTGCATTGAGTAATTGAGGGACCCAGACACTAGACCGTACGCTTATCTTTTTGTTTAGATTGGCCAATTCATTCAGATTTTTCAATGCAATGTAATTGTAGTCAATGCACAGTCTCAAAAAGAGAATATTCGATTTATCGGAAAGACTTAAATTGCAGACGACCGTAAAGTCGAATCCGGGATTATCATGTCTGAACTTACGCAAACCATAAAAGATGCTTTGCTGACCTTTGAAGAGGAAAAAATTGAGGAGACCGTTGTAAAACGGCTGCAGTCCGGCGGAAACCCCTTGGAGATTGTTAATGCAATCACCGCCGCTTTGATAGAGGTAGGTGAACTTTTTCAGAAAGGCGAGCTTTTCTTGCCGCACTTGGTCATGGCTGGTGAAGCTGTAAAGAGTGTAATATTAAATCGATTGGAACCATTACTTAAGGCGACTGGGGCTGAGAGGAAGACCGCTGGACGAGTCGTCATAGGGACGGTGGCCGGAGACATCCACGATATAGGCAAAAGTATAGTAGCCTCAATGCTCTTCTCAGCAGGGTTTGACGTAATAGATTTAGGAAAAGATGTTCCCGCGGACGAGTTTATTAAGGCTGTAAAAGAACGCAACCCGAATATAGTTGCAATGTCCGCCTTGCTAAGCACGACCCTACCAGTGCAGAAAGAAGTCATTGAAGTTCTGAAGAAAAATGACCTCAGGGATAAAGTCAAGGTCATAGTTGGTGGGGCCCCGGCGACAGCTGAATGGGCGGAAGAAATAGGCGCAGACAGCTACGCTGAAGATGCAGTTGAAGCGGTTAAAGTCGCAAAGAGGCTGGGTGAAAAAAAGACCTGATTCATGGAACTGGTGATGTTTATGAAGATGGCTCCGTTTGAAGTCCTATCAAAAGATGAATTATACAGACTACACTTAGCATCCTTAGAGCTCCTAGAACATGTTGGGGTTAAAGCACCCTCAAAGAGGGCCTTGGAACTTTACGACAGCGCTGGAGCAGAGGTCGATTTCGCGAAGCAAATTGCCAAGATACCGCAATACTTGGTCGAAGAGTGTATTAGGAAAACGCCCCGCAAAATCACGCTGTACAGCAGGGACAAACAACACAATCTCATCCTCGGTGAAGACAAGCGCTATTTTGGAACAGTTGGATTTGCAACGAGGATGGTGGACATAGATACTGGGCAGTACCGCTCGCTTTACAAAAAGGATTTAGCGGATGGAATTAGATTGGCAGACGCTTTGGAAAACATTGATTTCCAGTTAGTTATGGGTCAACCTGTAGATGCCCCAGCAGAGGTTGTTGATCTATATCAATGGCTCATTGCATTTGAAAATACCCGAAAACATATCGTATGTCAAGTTCTCAGTAAGAACACAGCCCAAGCCGCAATTGAGATGGGCTTACTCATAGCTGGTGATGAAGAAGGATTGCGAAAGTCTCCAATTATGTCGTTCATGATATGCCTAAATAGCCCGATGTTCTACGGAGCTTTTGAACTGGAGGGCATGATTGAAGCAGTCAGACTCGGAGTGCCCGTTTATGTTGAATCGGGACCAATGGCTGGTGCGAACTCTCCAGTCACTTTGGCTGGTACCGCGGTGCTTACCAATGCCGAAGTCTTAGGCGCTCTCGTGCTCAGTAGGCTAGTTGACCCACGTTCGCCTTTCATTTATGGAAGCTGGAGTAGATCCATCGATATGAAGCTCGGAAGCGTCGTCCTAGGTGGTCCAGAATTTGCTCTACTGCGTCTATGTACTGCCCAATTAGCGCAGTACTATAATCTCCCTTCGGGCGGTGGCGCGGTATTATGCGATTCAAAAACTTATGATGAACAAGCTGGCTGCGAAAAAATGTTGACAGCGGTAATACCGGCATTAGGCGGTCTCAATCTGCTCACTGGGATGGGACTAGTTGCTTCTGAGACAACAATGAGTTACGAGCAACTTGTCATAGACAACGAAATCGCAGGTATGGTGAAAAGAGTGTTGCGCGGCATAGATTTTCGAGATCAGACTTTAGCCATCGACCTGATAAAGAGTGTAGGCACAGAGGGCAACTACTTAGCCAAGAAGCATACACTGCAGTTCGCTGAATCAGAACACTGGTCTCCTAAAATTTTGGACAGGCAATTCTCAGACGCTTGGATTCGAAGCGGTTCAGCGGGATTACATCAGAGAGCAAAGGATAAGGCACTCAAGATATTGGGCGAACATAAACCACTTCCTCTACCAAACGAGACTTCAAAGGGACTAAGGAAAATCGTGGAAGAGCTCGAGAAGAAAGTTCTTTGAAACCAACGCACCATATTCCTCTTTTTTAGGCTTGAATCAATTCTTAAGGATATGAACCGCACACGCGCTGTAGTCGATTGGTAATCCAGTTTTTTGCCTCTGAACTGTTTCATTGGATGGGGGGAAGTTTTTGCTACGACGTCGTGAACATTTAAGTGGCTGCGTCAAAGACTTGAAGACCATTTTTTCCTTTATTGCATGGCTGTGGACGCGCGCAGTTCCTTGCATTCGCAGACGGTTGCTATCAAGTCGGCGTTTTCTCTCAAGAGTTTTTCAGTCATTTCCAAAACCTCCTTTTCTGCCTTCTCGAATTTTCCACTGAACTTCCAATTAGGAAGATCTCGAGGTTCTCTTATTGAGGCCCGAAATTCTTCATCGTTTTCAATGCCCGCGATTGCAATTGGGTAGGTTCATCTACTCCAGCATATATTACTCCTATTTTTGTCTTTTTTCAACGATCTGTTCACCAACGGTACCTGCAACAAACTTGATGTAAAGACCAGGGCGCGCTTGTTCCTCGATCGCAGGTCAGCGTATAAGTCTAATCTCGTATTGTCAAATTGGCAGTCTATATATGGGAATTGAGACTATACCAACAGTCCAGCTAGGAAATCGCTGGTGGAAATTGTTTCACTCAAACTTTATTTAATGCTTCTACCTATTCTCAGTTCTTAATGCTCATAATGAAGGCGAGCCTATGAAGGATGACATCCTGAACTATGCCATGAAATTGGGGGCAACTGATGCCAAGATAATACCTACTGCCGATGTCATGATCGAAAATAGAGTGGTCTTGAAGTGTAAGTATAGGTGCCGCGAGTATGGAATGAACTGGTCCTGCCCGCCTTTTGTGCCCTCAGTCGAGGAGTTTCGTTCCATAATGAAAGAATACAAATACGCTATGGTAGCCAAGTTTCAATCTTCAGCCAAGGTTAGTGGGACAGCCGTCGGAACGCATGGAGATGCTATAAGAGAATTAGACGATTTTTACGGGACTTGGAACGAAGACAAGCGTAAGGCAACTGTGGCTCTCCTAGAACTTGAAAAGTTTGCCTTCAACAAGGGATTTACGTTCGCTTTAGGTTTGAGGGCTGGAGCTTGCACTCTTTGCTCTAAATGCGACATCACTAAGCCATGTGTCCACCCAGAAATGCTTCGCTTTGCTCCTGAAGCTGTGGGTGTAAACCTTGTTGGGACTCTGAAAAATGTCGGATTAGCTTTAGACTTTCCAGTTGGAAAGGATGATAATAATAGCGCGAGTCTAGTCATGATGTTGCTAATTACGTAGCCAGTAGTTGGAGGTTCCAAACGTTGGTTGGAATGGTTGAAAGAGACGTTGAAAAAAATGTGGACGTCATGAAGAAACGATTCAGCATAGTGGGCCGTGATCAAGAGCTATGCCAAATTCTGGTCGCAGTGAGCAAGAACAAGCATGTTTTGCTTGAAGGGCCAGTGGGAGTTGGAAAGACCACGTTGGCTTTGGCTGTGGCGAACTTTCTCAATAGATCTGTGTACCGCGTCGATGGTGATGAGAGATACACAGAACACAAACTTACAGGGTGGTTTGACCCACCACGAGTCCTGTCAGAAGGGTACACTTGGGAAGCTTTCATTCAGGGTCCATTGACACAAAGCATGCTGGATGGCGGCGTGCTTTTCATTAACGAGTTGAATAGGATGCCTGAAGGTGCACAGAACGTCCTACTACCCGCCATGGACGAGAGAAAGATAATTATCCCAAAGATAGGTGTAGTTGAAGCTAAGCCAAGTTTTGTTGTAATAGCAACACAAAACCCAGAAGAGTTTGTCGGAACAAACCGATTAAGTGAAGCTCTTAAAGATCGTTTTGTCTGGGTTGGATTACACTACCAGCAAGAAGACGAGGAAGAAGCTATAGTCATGAAGGAGACCAGCTGTTGTGACATGGAATTGATTAAGCTTGCCGTAAAAATAGTGAGGAGAACGCGAGGGCACCAAGAGATAAGACGGGGATCATCAATCCGTGGAGCCATAGACTTCATAGATCTGCTTAAAGATCAATCTGCAGTGTCAACGCCACAGGAGTCAGTGTACGTGAACGCCGCGATCACAGCTCTACATAACAAGATAGAAATCCAAGCTAGAGCTAAGAAAAGTAAGGAAGACATAATAAAAGAAATTGTATTTTGCGCTTTAAAAGAGACGAAAGAGAGACGACCCAGCGAACTGAGAAGTGAATATGAAGGAAAAGCTAGCTCCGAAAACACGAGTGGAGTTTTTGCTGCGGTGACTGATGGAACGAAATTCAAGAAAGCTAGTGATGAAAGTGTCCTTAAACACATGATGAATCTTCTCGCACCCCACGATCGTGCAATCAGCTACAAAAGTCCTTCACAGACGCTAGGGGAAGTTGCTGATGTGGGTTTGAGGTGGCCGATACTTGAGGCATACATGAGCCTAGACGAAAACTTGGCAGACGCTGAAAGATATCGCATCGAACGGATTGTGAGTAGAATAGTAGCTTTGATTGCTGCAAGCTTAGGTGAGAAGGGGACTAGGAAGCACTATAGAAAGATCGATTCATACTTGCCAGGAGCAGAAGATTTTGATTTAGAGTTAACCCTAGAAGAAACCTTAGGGAAACCGCTTTCAAATTATGAACAGATTGCTGCTATACATAGACAGCCGAAGAGACTCGCGGTTTCTCTGATGTTAGATACAAGCAATTCCATGCAGAGATCAAAGATTATCACAGCAGCCATCGCTGTAGCTGTACTGGCTCATAAGCTAGAGAGAGATTATTATTCCGTCATAGCTTTCAGAGATGAAGCTCATATACTTAAATCAACAAAAGAACCGCTAACTATGGAAGAGCTTGTCATGAAGATTCTGGAATTAAAGACTGGCGGACTTACCAACATCAAGGAAGGCTTAAAGAAAGGAGCCGACGAGTTAGAGTCTGTTAAAACGGCGGGACAAATTGGAGAACTCATGGGAATTATCGTAACTGATGGGTGGGTCACAACTGGCGGGGACCCTAGAGAAGTCGCAGGTCTTTTTCCCAAGCTGAATGTTCTACAGGTTGGAATCGGTGGGGGCAAGCAAGAAAGCGAGGACCTTGCAAAAGACCTTGCCAAGATAGGTCACGGAGAGTACATTTTCATAGATGATTTTGACGAGCTTCCCAACTATATTATGAAGGTTTTTAGGTAAGATTTACTTAATGATTGCTAAAGAACCATGGCTCGCTCGACATTTCTCTCGCGATTAAAAGTAGATTAGCAAGACGATAGGTTTAAATTTCTAAACCAACAATTCCTTTAGATTCTGAGGAGCCTGACTGCATGTCAGATTGCGACGTCGTCATAGTGGGAGCCGGAATTTTGGGTTTGTCAACTGCCTATCACATTAAGGATAAGAACCCTGAATTGAACGTTGTTATTGTGGACAAGTTTGGTGCTGCTGGCCAAGGAAGTACAGCGAAGAGTGCTGCTGCATTCCGCTGCCTGTTTTCTTCTCGTACAAACTTTGACCTAGCTAACTCCTCATCTGAATTCTATAAGCATGTACAGGACGATTTACGTTTTGATTTGAAACTGAAGTGGGCAGGCTACTTATTTCTTTTAGATGAGGATCGATATAACAAAATGATCCCAGTTTTTGAAGAATTGGCTGCCAAGGGTCTCAAATATGTAGAGTACGATGAAGATGATTTAGGTAGAAAACTTCACCTAAACACGAACTTAGACGATGAAGAATCGCGGTTAATGGGTTTGAGCAATGTTTACAAAGGCATGTTAATTCCAAAAGCTGGTATCATTGATGTTGATTCTCTTGTAAAGTTTTATGAGTCGAGATTTCTGAAGCTTGGAGGCAAGATTCAGTATAACACTGAAGTTACCGAAATTGTTGTAGAACCTCGTATGCCTTTGGGTATGCCCGGCGAACCGTACTTCTGGCAAGAGGCTACGGCTGTTGGAATCAAGACTCGCAGGGGGTTATTGAAGGCAAAAAAGACGATAATTGCAGCTGGAGCCTGGTCTTCACAGCTCTTAGACCCCCTCGGAATCGATTGTTTCGTTAAGCCTAAGAAAAGACAAGTTTTCTCGATTAAAGCAAAAACTGAGGCTCTCAAAGAACTACTTTATACAACAGAATTTACAAGTGCTGGGTGTATGCCTATGATAATTCTTCCGAAACCATCTGTCTATATTCGGCCAACACCTGAAGAAGATTCTTTTTGGATGGGATACGCTGATGATTTTCCAAGAGCTTTTAAGCTTGAGGATTACCCCGAGGCTGAAGAGAACTTCTACAGATATGGGATATATCAAGTCTTGGTGAAATATTTCCCTCAGTTCATAGGATGTCAACCTTCTTCGGCTTTTGCTGGGTTATACGAAGTGAACAGTATAGATGGGCAACCATTGATTTTTGAAGAAAACGATTTGATAGTTGTTGGCGGTGCTAGTGGAAGCGGAATACTAAAAGCTGATGCCATGGGTAGAATTGCAGCCGCGCTTTATCGGAATGAAGAGTATGCAATACTCTATGGAGATAGAAAGTTTAAGGTCAGCGATCTGGGGTTGAAAAACAGAAGTATTGAGCCAGAAAAGTTGATACTCTAGCGCTTTTCTGTTGCCCACTTCAAGCATGAGCCCCTATGGTTTCACCGGAACGCGCGCTACGAATTATCACTGCTTGCGCGCGCTAGAGAAAGTGTGTTTAGCGCGTGCTAACACAATAGCTTTCAAGTTTGAACATCAACGCTGACAAGCTCATATTTTCACTTTATGCGTCCAAGTCTTCGTAACATTTCCGTCAAGATTGGTTGCCTGCTTAGCTCTTGGTGTGGAAGAAACATTGCTTTCATATATTCGCCTTGGAAGTCAGTATCGCACGCCAGCTCATAGTAGTGTACTTTGGTGGAGATTGCCTCAGCATATTCTCTCATTTCTTTGGAAATCAGGCACATTCTTGAACCTGTCCCTGCGGTATTTCCCACAAATTTAATCCTCTCTAGAGACACCTCAGGATACATGCCGACGGCTCTTGCATTCTCCGGGTCTATGTAATTTCCAAATGCCCCAGCAACATAAAGTGTGGTTATGTCATCTTTTGTAAATTTCATCTTTTTTAGTAGAGTTTCAGCACCGGTGCGCATTGCGGCTTTAGCTTTCTGGAGTTCTCTTATATCTGCTTGTGTTACTGTGATGTCAGTATCAGTGCCAGTTTCACTTTTCGGCGCTATAACGAGTTCATACCAACCGTCGGGTGTCTTCCTCAGCCTATCTGTTTGATTCGATAAATCATTATTGATTTTACCCTTTGTATCTATGAAGCCTGATTTCAGCATCTCTGCGAGTGCATCTACGAGTCCAGAGCCACAGATTCCAACAGGCGCAGCATCATCTATGGTTCGATAGTTTATTTCCAATGAGTCAACGTCTATGCTAATTTTCTCAATGGCTCCGGTTGCAGCCCTCATGCCGTGTTTAATCTCCATGCCTTCAAAGGCTGGTCCAGACGCGCATGAACAGATCAGTATCAAATCTTTGTTTCCCAAGGCTATCTCAGTGTTTGTGCCTATGTCAATGTCCATCACAATTTCTTCCGATTCAAGCATGTGTACAGCCATGAGATCTGCTACGCTGTCAGCCCCAACAAAGCCGCCAATAACAGGTACAGTATGAGCATTCGCACGCGGATGGGACCTAAGGTCTAACTTTGCGGCATCAACATCTATCCCTCGTCGTATTGCAGGCGGATAGGGTGAAAACGCTACATACTGAGGCCACAACTTTAGAAAAAGCATCTGCATAGCAGTGTTTCCAACAAAGTTAAGCTCATATATTTCCTCAGGTTTCACTTCAGCTTTCTTGCAGCATTCAGCTATCATCTCATTAATTCCTGAAACAACTGCATTTTGAAGTTCGTCTTGCCCTTTTGGACCCTGCATCATGGCATAGGTTATCCTTGTCAGAATATCTTCCCCCAATGGAATCTGAGGATTCATTCTCGCAGCAACCGAAATAACCTTGCCCGAATTGAGATCCATCAAAAAACCAGCCAACTTTGTGCTCCCAATGTCAACAGCGAAGCCGAAACACCTATCCGTAGTGTCTCCGGGCTCAATGGCTATGATTTTGTTCTTCCATATAACCGCGGTAACGGCCCAGTTTTTCTTTCTAAGATCAATTGGGAAAGTTTTGGCTGTTTCGTAATCAATTTCTAAACTAGCGAGGCCATGTTTTTCTCTCAGAACGTCTAAAAGTCTGTCCTCGTCTGATCTAACATCTTGAAGACTCGGCTTCGGCAACAACGTGTGGTATTTTCTTACAAGTGGGTTAGGCGTCACTGGTACCTCGAGTCCTTCAGTTTGAAGTCTCTGTTTTCCCACTCTGCTTCTCTCTGGGACAAAAATTATGGCTGAGGCTGTCAATTGAGTTCGGCATGCCAACCTGAAGTTTGCGTTCATGTCCTCTCCAGACAAGAATTTTTGTTCCTTATCTGTGAGGGGATTTAGTCCCTCCGTACCCTTCTGGACCTTGACTTTGCATTTTCCACAGGCGCCTTTTCCACCACAAACCGAGGATATGTCAACACCTAAGCCTTTAGCTGCCTCCATAATATTGATTCCTACTGGAAATGTCGCTCGTTTCCCATAAGGCTGAAAAATAACCTCGATTTCGGTGGATGTCGTATTAAACCTACTCCTTTTTGTTTTCCTTTTTCATCATTTCTACGGCAGACATGATGGAATCTATCAGCAACTTAATCCTATCAACAGCTTCAGAGGCGTCTTTGCCATACGCATCTGAACCTATTTTCGATCTCCAGTCTTCACTGACCGCGCCGCCGCCGATCACTGTTTTAACTTTATCTTTTAATCCTTCTTCCTTTAATTTATCTTCCACGGTCTTCATAGACATAAGTGTTGGTGTCAGCAGCGTCGACATTGCTATTACTTGGGCTCCCTCGCTTTTGGCCTTCTCAATGAAATCTGCAGCCGGCACATCCCTGCCTAAATCAACAATTTCATACCCAGAAGCCGTCAGCATGATTTTAACTATGTTTTTTCCTATATCGTGAATATCTCCTTCAACCACGCCAAGGACCACTTTTCCCCTCGATTTTGACTCCGACTTGGAAATGTGTGGGGTCAAAATGTTTAACCCTGCATACATTGCGTCCGCTGACAATAGCATGTCTGGCAGAAAATATTCCTTTTTTTCATATTTGTCGCCGACTACCTTCATGCCCTCTGCCAATCCATTCATGATCGCATCGTATGCTGGAATTCCCACGGCAAGCGCCTCTGTAGCGGCCTCCTCAGCCGTCTTTGTGTCACCAGCAACGACTGCTTCAGCAAGCTTTTTTAGTATTGCCTCCTTATTGGTCGTTTTCATATCTCTCCAATGATCTTATTTGTTTGAAAAGAACAATAATGTTGTGAAAGGGTTTATATTCTTTTCCATGACGGTGGTGTTCCTAATTCGATGACGGCGTCAACGAATGCTTTTATGTGGTGTATCGGTGTTTCCAGCCAAAAATCGCACCCGGGTGCCACCATATCTACGCCATCTTCGATGTTTTTCTTAACGAATTCCTTAATTTTTTCGATGGGACCTAGATGTATCACTCCATAGGCTGGTACATTTCCGATTATAAGATATTTCGGCTCTATTTTGTCCGCAATCTCCCTAGCTTTATTGATCGGCGTTCTTTCGTCTATTGCTATACCGCTTGCGCCGCATTCTATCATTTTATCCACGATTTGCAAAGCCGAGCCACATACATTTAGTATAGTGGGCGCCTTTACCCGTTGAATTATCTCACTCAGATATGGCTTAACGAATTCGTCGAAGTGCTTTGGTGAAATGTTGTCGGTGGATGCGCCCATCTCATGGAATGTTATCACATCAGCCCCTGCATCTCTGTATGAATTGGCTATTTCAATATACAAATCAAGAGTACCCTCACAGAGCTGATGAACCTTTTCAGGTGCCGTCCTCAACCACTTCAGGAACGTGATACTGTCTACAAGGTAGCTGCTGATGCTTGTGAACGGAGGAACCACATAGGCGTTCACTGGAACCCTGCCTCCGAATTCCTTCTTTAACATTTTAATTGCTTCCACGACAACTGCGACCCTTCCAGTTTTTGAAACATCTTCTGGGATTTTAAGCTCAGACGGATCTTTCACTTTGAATTCTCTAATTGACGGCCACTTAATTGTGTCTTCGTGAAAGTCCATCATGGCTCCAAGAGCCTCTGCTTCGATGGTCATACAAAATGGAACCGAAACATTGTCGAGACCGCATAGTCTGTGAGCTGCTGAACCAAGCTTAGCCATCTTCACTGGATCCTTGTGAGCCGCTGGCCAATAAGCGTCATAGGCCTTCATGAATTCAATCGTGGAGACACTGACGGAGTTTATGCACGGAATTCTGTCAATGTCTTCTTGCTTGCCGTTCAAAACAGCCATAAACCTATCATAAGGCAACATTTTGATCACATGCAACATTGGGATTGTATTTAAATACTTTTTGACGTTGGCATTTGCTCCGATTTCAAACAATAGTTGAAAAGTTGAAGAGAAACCTAGAAATGCATGTGAAGGCATTCTTTATATCTCACAAAAAACAAACGAAAGCCTTCGAAAGAGAGAGTGGAAAGTGTCCAAAAACCAAGACAGAGTAGACATCTTCCAAGGCTTCTCTGAAGCCTCAAAGAAGCTGGAAGGAAAACAAAGAACTCAGCTCCTAAAATCAATCGGAGTAAAAGAAATCTTTGATAGAGGAAGAGTAGAGATCAACTGGAAAACCTGTCGAGGAGTGGATTGTAGGCTTTGCATCCAAGCTTGCCCTACTAATGCCCTCTATTGGAAAGAAGGAATGGTTGGCATTGCTAGAGAGTTATGCATCTATTGCACGTCTTGTGTTGAGGTTTGCATGGTTGACAACTGCATTCAGGTGAGCAGAATTCGCCCCGACGGTGGAATGGAAAGATTCAGCAATGCCCAAGAGATTCAAATACTCCTGCGCAATATCAACTATCGAAAAGTAGTAGAGAGGACAAAATCACGTTTTGCTAATGAACCACCTTTTTCAGACGGTCCACGGTACACTTAACTTCCATTTTAAATGTAGTACTCTCCCTACAAAGAGATAATAATTTAAGTAGGAATTTTCCATACCGCTGAAAGGATGTCGGAGTAAATATAAAAGCTATTGCCCTCATTATAAGAGAACTATGCAAGTTCTGACGACTCCTGAATACTATTGAAGAGAAGGGGAGGTAAGATACGTCTGTCCTCAATACGGCAAAAGAATATAGACAAACCCCACTGTTTGTTTTGTCTATTCATTTGACATTTAAGGCTACCATTTAACATGCGTCAATTGGGTGTTTTGAGGCTTTTATACCAATTCTCTTGTAAGAACTTGGGTAATTCTGAAGAGTTGGATGGTCCAACGAGAACTTTCCATCCGGTTAGTTTCGTGATGTCATCACTGAGGTTTGCCACCAAACCGGGTATAATAAGTGTCCTATGCTTCACTTTTTGTTCTATTCCTGATTCTTTGATTGCTTTAGCCACCATATCGGCGGTTAGTCCACCTTTACGGGCACTTGAACGTGCTGCGGCGCTTCGAACGCCTAGACCCTCGCTGTCTATTACCAACAAATAACATTTATTGGTGATTGGAGAAAATTCGATGTCTCCTGACACCGCGAAATACGTTAAGGAGAAGTTTGTTGTGAACATTACTGGCGAGTTTTCATTTGGTTCTCCAAAGATTCTTAGTCCGGGTTCAACAGCCGCTGGCTTCCTCGGATCTGAGTATAGGTTGTGACGAAGTATTACTATAGGCAGCAGAGCCCACCCATCAAGGGTATGCATTATCAGAAGGTTGGCGTACTGGGTGATCAAAAGTGAGGCAATAGACGCCTCGCACCACATAGCAGCCTCAGGCGTTCCCTCTTGCTCCGCCCAGGCGGAGATCGGAGTGCCAATCAGTGGAAAACCGAGAAGGTCGTCACCTTCTCTGCATGAAATCCAGCGGGTCATATTGAAGTTTTTAACAGTATCTTGAACTCCCTCATAGGGAAAGGTGCCTGGATCGAGAACAAGTTCCTCAACGCCATATTTCATTAGAGTCTTTGTCATGGATTTAAGGAGTTTAAGGTCGTTTGGGGCAAAGACAGTTAGGGGACATTTATATGTCAATGCTAACTGCGCCATGCCCACCCAATTGCCCTTTGTAGCAGCGTAGAGTAGGGGTCTCCGTTCCGGAATAATTTTTAAACCAGCCGCAAGCAAGCTCGGATTGAATGAGCACAAAACCAATGGTAAGTTTGTGTTTTCTACAACTTTCTTCACAGTTGACGCAAACTTCGTAGGATCATTGGATGTAGATCGGATCGCTATTAAATTAAGCTTCAATTCTTGACCAAGATAAGTGTACGAGAAGTCTTCAATTTCTTTGATCCGCTTTAAAAGTTCATCATAAGGCAACTCGTCTGCAGCGTCAATAGCGATTGCCGTTGGGTTAATGTAGGCGAGTTCGTGACGATACATAACGAATTCGCCGCCAATCTTTACGGCGTTTTTGTCTGTGCCGATCGTGACTTCCTTAACTGGAGGCCTAAGTAATTTCCAAAGTTTCTTGTATGCCTCTTCATATTCCTTTTCAAGAAGTAGGGGGCAATCTTCTAGAGAGACCTCCTTGTTAACTAGCTTGGCGGCAAAGGCCAAGCAATTCCTTTGTCCACATTTCTGGCAGATCGTTCTTGGAAGTAATTTATATACGTCGACTGGGCTTGGGGTTTTTCTTTTGCCTATTCTTTTGATTTCGTTGTTTAACAAGCTAGTTTCCTCTTCAAATTCTTATGGAAATCCAATCGGCAATATCCACTGGGTTTCTAACACTTTCTTGCGTCAGCTTTTGAATTACATCTTTAACTGTTTTGATAGCTGCAGGATGCATCATCATAAAATAGTCAACGCCGGCAACAAGACTGGTTAGGGCTGTCACTGTTTCCCAGAGTGGGCCTCGGAGCTCACGGGGCTCCCACTGAGGTGCCATCTTCTTCCGGGATTCTCTGGCAAACCAGGCGTTGGTTACACCTGAAGACATAGGATGCTGAAGTTCATAGTCGCCCATTAATGCAGCCAGGCGTATGCGTGTCATTAGTGTGTATGTGAATTCCAGTCCTGAACCTAGCGAAGCCGTGGAGGGGTCCATGACTATCTGCTCTCTTGGAAGCGTGCCGTAAAGCATCCGATTTAACTCCCGTGCTTCGTTCATGTCCATACCAGAAAGCGCCAGTGCTACATGACCGTATTTTTTTATGGTCTCGGCTGCTTCCTTGACATCCGTCCATATGCTTACTGAGCTGATTAACAACCGTTCGCCTTCAGCCACTTCGGTGACCTCCTTGAAAACTGCTAGGTCTTTTAAAGGGTCTCCGCAGCCTCCAACAGCGAGGGGCACGTCTGTTGCTTGTAGCACTTCTTCAACGGTTTTCACTGCCTCCTTCGGCGAGGTATCCTTTATTTTTGGGTCAATGCTAATCAGCTGCAGCGTAATCATGTCTGCTCCAAACTTATCGACGCAGCGTTTAGCCCACTCAGCAGGATCCTCCATAACATCCTCAACGTACATCTTCACCGCCTTGGGTGCTGGTATCTTGGTGTCAAAAACGTCGCAGGCAACTATCGGAGGATGCGTTGGAGCTTTTCCAAAGGAGTAAAAAGTGGGAGCCTTTTCGCCTCCTATCACTATTGACTTTCCGCGAGTGCCTCCTTCGCTCTTCGTGCCTCCAAGCTTCACTTCTACAATTTGCCCAGGATATTCCACAGCGGGAAGATCAAAAGTGGCTTTAAGAATTTTCCTAGACTTTACTCTGGATTGCGGTGGTGCCTTCTTTCCTTTGTCCCCCATCGTTTTTCGCTTCCTTGGTGTGCTTTCGGCTTTTCTTCGTGAGTTTCCTTCTCAAGTTCTCTTATGCCTCTTAATTGAATGGTTGGAGTGCTTATTTTCGCTTATCCCATGGTGGAGGTGTTCCGAATTCGGCGACAGCTTGCACAAATGCCTTTACTTTTTCGGTTGGGGTTTCCAGCCAGAAGTCGCATCCCGGAGCTACCATATCTGTGCCTTCATCGATAACTCTCTTGACTGCTCCTCTTATTCTTTCAATTGACCCTTGATGTATAACCGTGTAGGGACTGATGTTTCCGCCTATTGGATAGCCTAGCTTAACTCGATCTGCTATTTCTCTAGCTAATTTCATAGGTGTTCGTTCATCCACGGTGATAGCCTCAGCACCGCACTCTATCATTTTTCCAACTATCTCAGTTTTTCCATCCGGCCTTACGCATTGTCCGCAGATATGGAGAATCCTCGGCGGTTTTGTGAGGCTGATCATTTTAGTGAGGTATGGCTTAACGAACTGGTCAAAATGGATTGGTGAAATATTGTCAAATGACGCCGCCTCTTCCCTGTAGGTGATTATGTCAGCGCCTGCCTCCTTGAAGGCGTTTGCGATCTTGGCATAATGAGGATACGTCTGTTTGTAGAACTCATGGATCATGTCTGGGTTGCTTCTCAGAGATTTCAAGAACTCTATCGACTCAACTATGTAGCTGCCAATGCTGGTGAATGGGCAATTTATGTACGCGATTATCGGTACTCTTCCTTCAAATTCTTTCCTCAGGATCTTGATAGCCGTTGCAACAACTGGAACTCTGCCTGTCGAAGATATATCCTCGGGAAACTTGAGGTCAGAAACATCTCTCGCAATAAATCTCTTAATCGAAGGCCACTTAACTTGTCCTTCGAAAAACTCCAATTGAGCGCCAAAAATCTCGGCTTCAAAGGTCAGTTCAAACGGTAATGTTACGTTATCGAGACCTGCGAGCTTGTGGAGCCCTGCAGCCAACCTAGCCATTTTTTCTGGATCCCTATGGGCGTCTGGCCAGTAGGCATCAAAGGTTTTCATGGCTTCTAAGGTTGAAGTGCCAACAGAGCTCATGGCTGGTAGCCGATCGATTTCCTCTTTTCTGCCACTTAAGATGGCTATTAATCTATCATATGGTGTCATGGCTTTCCCAAAGTAGCTTGATTTTTAAGATGCACATACATACATATTAGCATTTACAGATCTGAACACCAGAGGCTTCGGACAAACTGTACCGAAAATTGGAATGTTGAGTAGTTAGAGTTGCTCTTCTTATTCAATCTTCTTCAACTGCTTCAACCAAAGCCTTCACGTTTTCAAGCGGCGTTATTGTTGGAATTCCACAGCTCGGTTCAAGCAGATCAACACCAGCCTTCAACGCTTTTTTGGCTTCGGCCTTTACCTCATTTGGGGAACCAAAAGGTAGCGTCTTCTTCGAAGACACATTGCCTAAGATCTTGACGTCTCTGACACGAGGTTTGACAGAGGCAATATCGGCTTCTTCTATGCTTATACCGTCAAAGCCTGTTTCAACCATGTCGGGTATGATCTCTTCCGTGCGTCCGCAGATATGTAAAACCTTCATTCCTCCTAGACTATCGGCGACCCTAGTCAATGCTGGTTTAGCCAAATTCCTGAACATGTCTGGACTTATCAATTCAAGTGAAGCCGTGGGATCTGCGATTTGCACTATGTCGGAGCCTGCTCTGTACTGTGCCTTAGCATACTCTATGATCACATCGGTGGCAAAGTCAACAAATTCTCTGACGTAGTCTGGCTTTCTTAGAATCCATAACATGAAGTTTTCTATTCCTGCCAACTCCGCAGCGAGAGAGAAAGGTCCAAGCGTGAGACTTGAAATTGGCAGGAAATCACCCACTTCTTCCTTTAGAATTCTAATAGCCTCTAGTACAACTGGGATTCTGCCCAATTCAAGCAGTTTCTCCGGCGTCTTCAGATCTTCAGGCCTTGTATAGGGGTGTCCTGAAACCGCTGGAAGATCTTTCGGTTCAGGCCACCACTTGATCTCGCATCCCAGAGCTTCAGGCTCTTCAACAAAGTCAAAAGGAACTCTCGCACATTCGAGTCCGGTTAGTTTGTAGCTTGCTATGGCAAGGTTAGCCATCTTCTTTGAATCTTTGAGAGCCTCTGGAAAGTAGATTCCAGTGGCCTTCTGCATGTCGACACACACTGTTCCGCCGCATCCGGCAAGAGACGTCACTGGCACCCTATCGATTTTTCCTCCTAACAGCGCAGCCAAAACTCGTTTTTTAGGCGAGAACAAGTTCTCATCCTCATCTTCTATTACTTTTGTTGAAGATATTCGGATATCTTTCTTAATATAAAAAAGTATTGCAAGCTTGAATCCAAACAATTGTTTGTCATTTTGTTTGAGCGTGTTTGTCTTACGCGTCGATTAAATTAGAGCGCGCGCTCTATACGCCTATTTTGAATCCAGCTTTCAGCGCGTTAAATGTCAGGAAAAACTTGGAATAGATTGTGTTTCGGTTCAAGCTAATAAAAAAGAGGACGTAAAAAAACGATGCAGTGATTGAAAGGCTGAAAACCATAGTAGATAAGATAGGACAAGACAGAATTGCCTTAGTTTATCCGGATTGCGGCCTAAGGAATACAGGTGAAGAGCTATTGAACCCATAATGGAAACCCTCTCTTCATGTGCTAGCTTCTTTGAGCAAGCTACCTACGCTGGACTCAGTATTTCATAATCATACCTGCTTTTTTAGGAAATTTTAATTGGCCGTCAATAAGGTTTGTCTTAAAAGGTTTCAGCAGGAAAACACTTAACTTCCTAGGGAAACAACGAGAAAAAGCTTGAATAATAAAACATGAACAACAACCTACAGTTTTCAAGATAAAAAGATGAATTTGAAGCCAGACAAAGCTGGTGTCGCAGTTGTAAGAGTAGGATTTGTAGGCGGACAAGTATATATGCCTAGTTTTTTAATTTAGCTTATTACTTTGTCTAGCTTCTACCCTTGCTTTTTTGGTAGGATGTTTTCTTGCCCCTATGATGTTTAGAAGCGCGCGCATGTTTTCAGGTTTGCCTTTTCCAATATTTTTTGGTTTAGCAGACGGTTCTTTGACCTTGGTAAATCATTTTAAATGT
>CAZDZM010000016.1:0-22777 GCA_964509945.1 uncultured Candidatus Bathyarchaeia archaeon | reverse complement strand
AGATTCGGCATCACATTAAGCCTGGGGATATAGGCTATCTCACTTATCTTCATGGGATCTTGTACTCAAAAGAATATGGCTACGATCATACATTCGAAGCGTATGTAGCGAGTGGGCTTGCAGAATTTGTTCAATCATTCAATACCGATGAGGATCGGATCTGGCTGGCAGAGACGAATGGCCGAATTATCGGCTCCATCGCTATTGTCGGACAATCAAAAGCGGATGCCCAACTTCGATGGTTCCTCGTTCACCCTGAATATCGAGGGCTCGGCATCGGGAAAGAGCTCCTGAAGGACGCGCTTCAGTTCTGCAAGAGGCACAAGTACAAAAACGTGTTCCTCTGGACTACAAGCGAACTAATAGAAGCCAGTCATCTCTATACACGCTTCGGCTTCAGCAAAACCGAGGAAAAAACGCACGAAATTTGGGGAAAGAAGGTCACAGAAGAAAGGTATGATCTGCATCTGTAAGTGCACGCGCATCAAACGGCATTTTCAGTGCAAAGTTCATTTTCTTTCCTTGAGGTAGCTTGAGCCTCCTAACTGTTTTTGTCCGCATTCAGGGCAAAAACTTGCCGAAGCGGGCACCCTGCTTTTGCAGTTCGGACATATTTTTAGCACAATTACAGGGCGCAACAAGGTTCCGCAAAAATTACAGTAGTTGGAAACTGAAGATATCCGCGACCTGCAGTTTGGGCAAATCAAGTACTGCGCATATGAAGGAAAGGGAATCAATATCAATGCTCCAAGAATCAATTCATCCACTCCATTGAAGACAACGTTCGCTCTACTTTTCCTTTGTCTCTTCATCTATATTAAGTCAGGTTATCTGGAGAAACACTTGCGCCTAGATTGCCCTGGTGTTCGCCCTTTGAAGAATAATGGCCTATCTTGGAGGTTCAGGAGTTCAAGCTTTCAGAGTAGAGAAAAACGCTAGCGCGCGCTTTTAATGGGGGCGCACGCCAAGCCTTCAAGGAATCTACTGTTGACCGCCACAGTTTGGACAGAAGACAGAATCAGCGGGGATTTTAGTGCCGCAATGCTTACAGTATTTAGTCTCTTTTATTTCGGTTACAGTGGGTGCTGGTTCAGGTGCCCTCTCTTCTGTAGGCGGAGAGACCATTTCTGGTGCGCCTTCTGAGTAGACTAGGGCAATTGACCTTGCAACGAAGACTCCTAAGACAGGAGCTATTATTAGTGACAAGAGCCAACCTACAAAGGGGATAGATCCGATTGCGCCTACTACAACTCCTATGATGAAGATCACTATGGCCCACATGATGTAATTCCCCCAGCCTACCCTTCTTATCACTTCAAGGATCTCGCCGATTGCAAAGGCTTTACTCATACTGTTCTTCTTGACCATGTTAACGATTGCCATGACCACCACGAGAGTTAAGAGGAATAGCAATATCACACCGACTATGCCGAGAATTATCACTGCTGGGCCCACCCAGAAGCCTCCCCATCCCCAGAGGAAACCAAAAGCGGTTGCTGCGATCACCAAGGGAATAATCAGGGCTATCGGAATGATCAAGTAAACAAGTGACACTACGAAGATTTTTGCGCCTTGAACCCAGAGGTCCCCGTAGTTGGCGAGTTGGGGTGGGCTCTTAGAGGTTGGAGACTCCTTTATGCACTTAGCCAAGTATCCCATAACAATAAAGTTGACTATTGGAATCACGTCGAGAATGATGAGGATCACTAGGCGGCCAAAATCGGTGAACAACCCTTTAGTGTACTCGAACGCATCTGTGAGGTTCTTACTTAAATCCAAACTTACCCTCCGCCTCTCAATTCTCCATGAATCTAAATTTTAGCTTTGCGGTTCCAAAGAGTAAAAAAAGCGCGCGCATATGTAGGCCTAGTCAGAAAAACAGAAGAAAAACAAAAAAAGGACGATCGCGCGCGATCGAGTGCACGCGCCGTTTTCCGGCAGATCTTTTGGATCATCATGCTCGGCTTTCTTTCCGAAAGTGGAAACCTAGGAGGACAGAAGGCGATGTTATGGATTGGATCGTTAAACGCCGACCACTGTTGAACTTCAGTGTATGCGGCCACGAAGTCTATGAATACCCTGGCGCGTGCACCAAAATAATCTATGACCTACGTCATATTTAAACCCTTGCCACTTGCGCGGGCCGCACGCGTTGCTATTCTGATAAACGAGGAGGGTTAAAACCTTATAAACGATTAGAGAATACGCACTATGGAAAATGTTCAAGTTAGATTTAGGTTGCGGCGCTAATAAAAAAGAAGGATATTTCGGGCTTGACACTAGAAAAGGCAACAGTGTAGATATTGTAGCGTCAGCAACAAATCTGCCATTTAGAGATAATTCTGTAGATGCGGTTTTTACACGCCGCTGCATTCAGCATGTTAAAGATCATGAAAAATCAATTAGGGAAATTTGGCGCGTTCTAAAATACAATTCGATGGCAGAAATAACGGTTGCAAGCTACAGAGGTTGGTTTTACTATCATTTGAAGAACATTAGACAAAAACCCTATTCAACATTTCACTTATATACTGACGCTTCTTTGGAGAGAATGTTAAAAAAAGCAGACTTCTATCTTGTTGAAAAACGCCATGTTAAAACTAGAAAATTAGGCTATGACATTTCTGTTGTTGTCAAAAAGAAAAGCTAACGCAACACTTTTGCAATAATCAAAAATATTTCCGCATAGATTGGCATACATAGCGTTCACAGCAATCCTCTTGCTGCGCCTCTGTAGACTTTTAGGTCATACGCGCTGAATAATACGAATTCTACTTTGTCAACTTTGTCTTCCTTTTCTAAGAACTCCTTTACAGTGGTTAAGGCTACTCTGCTTGCCTTTTCGATAGGGTAGCCATAGGCACCCGTGCTTATGGATGGAAAAGCTATAGTTTTCAATCTCCTAGAAACTGCTAAGTTCAAGCTGTTGCGGTAGGCTTCTGCCAAAAGTTCCGGTTCTCCGCGGTTGCCCCCGTGCCAGACGGGACCAACGGTATGTATAACGTATTTGGCTTTTAGGTTGCCTCCAGAAGTTATTACCGCCTTTCCAGTTGGAAGTCCGTCGGGCCATTCTGCAGCTCTTATTCTTTTGCATTCTTCAAGAACTTTTGGTCCGCCCACACGATGAATCGCTCCATCTACTCCGCCGCCTCCCATAAGCGTCGAGTTGGCCGCGTTCACTATGGCGTCCGTTTCAATTTCGGTTATGTCACCTTTAACCAAACAGATTTTTCCTCTACCAACCTGAAATTCGTCACCAATCAATTCTTTCACACGCCTAGGTTAATACGGGTATATCACTCGCAGCGCTGAGAAAATAAACCATGCTCCAAATCCCACCAAAATGGCGAAGCAAAACAAGGTTATGGCATCATAAACCCTTTTAGTCCAGAACTGCTGCGACTTAAAAACTACCATGGCAACGAGGGTGTACCATGCAAAATCGCAAAGCCAATGGACAACCGCGAATACGGGAAAGCTGACATACCCAAAGAGTTTGGAGTTCATTATCAAGGCGGTGCCTATTGTCAGCCACCATATTATGAAATAGGGGTTGGCGCCTGTTGCGAGAACTCCCGCGGTTAAAGAACCATGTTTTGAGTTTTTATATTCTTGGATGGGTTTATTCCTAGTCCTAACCGTCTGAATGCCCAAGTACACCATTATTAAACCACCTATCAATCCCACACCCACTTGGGCGACTTCTGGAGCCAAAAGTTGGGTGAAACCAAAGTAAATGAGAAACATTAAGGGGAACTCTATTATTCCATGCCCAAAGGCTATTAGAACACCGGAAATTTTGCTTTTGGACGCTTTTTCAATTGTTATAGCAAGCAGTGGACCTGGAGTCATGACGCCCGATAGGGATATGAAAATCACAGACAGCATGAACAAATAGAAATCCGTAATAGGTTCCATGATGGTCACGTGCCTATATTCTTAATTTGGCCATTCGTCAATCTTCTCAAATCATCAGTGCTTATCTCAAGGAGCACGTTGATTTCTCCACCGCCCCCGATAACCTTGTCAAATGTTACAACTTTTTCGTCGATAAAAGTTCTTATCTGTCTTTTATGATTTACGGGTGAAACAGCGCCAACCTCGTATCCTGTAAATTTCTTCACCTCTGCAGGATTTGCTCTTGCAACTTTTCTGGCTCCACAGGCAATTGCAAGTTTCTTTTCATCTACTTTTTTATCTCCAGTTACTATAGCTAAGATAGGCCGGCCCCAGTCGTCAATGAAAAGAATACTTTTAATTATTTTCTCACGGTTAATACCTAAACGACCAGCCGCCGCGTCCACCGTCATTGTATGCCCTTCAAACCTGAGAAATCTCGCATTAACACCAAGTCCTTCAAGGTATCTCTTCAAGTTCTTTGAGGACACGTTTGCTGCATTCCTCATTCCTTTTTTATATTCCCAATAAAACTGTTTTGCAGCCTTACTATATCAGCGCTGTCCTTGGCATTTGCATAGCTTTCAAGCATTTCATAGTTTATTTCAATAAATGTGTGCCCCCACTTGAAGACAGAGAGCAACGTATTAGCCTCGTCCTTAAATCCAGCAATATAAAGGGCTGCAGCTAAGGCCTCTGCCGTAGTAAGCTTAGTTGGCTTACCGAAATTAACAGGGTTTCCCGCAGTCAAAACGGGTAAACATCTGGAGGTTCCCCTCACATGTTTCAGCAACACCTTTTCAGCGTGTTCCCAGCTACAATCCAAAGCAACTAGCCCATAGTCTGAAATTCGCTGTTTGTCAGAAGGAGAAAAAGCAATCTTCGAAAAAGGATTAAGCACAATGGCCCTTTTCGGCAGAAACCTTATTTGCCGCACCAGCCGCGCTAACCCATGACGCTTAAGCTTTAGACCACTGCATTTTTTTGGGTCACACTGTCCCGCATGGTAAACGACGATTTTAGGCAGTTTTTGCACTTGATTTTCGCACCTTCACGTGGCTCATTGGGTCATTCAAGACATTTGGAATCCAGTCAATGAGGTCGGTTGCAACCATGTGATACCCTGTTTCTTCAAAAACAAAATCTCCAGCAGCACCGTTAACAAAAGCTCCTGCAACCGCAGCTTCAAAGGGGTCAATCTTCTGAGCCAAAAAGGCACCGACAATTCCAGAAAGCACGTCTCCAGTGCCCCCAACAGTCATGCCTGGGTTGCCAGTGAAATTGAGCTTAAGCCTTCTTCCATCTGAAATCACGTCTACCGGACCCTTCAACAATATTACCGCGGATAACTCTGCCGCTGTCTTTTGCACGTCGGACGTCCTCTCGTTAAAGTCCTCCGGTAACTTTGCGCCAGTAAGCAGAGCATATTCACCCGCATGCGGCGTGAGCACCAAAGGCACCTTTAAGGGCTTTTTGAACTCTGCAAAGGCTTTCAGACCGTCCGCATCTAAAAGCAACGGCTTACCGGCCCTTTCAACCGCCTCAATAATGCCCTTAACAAATTTTTTTGTTTCAGAATGCAAACCTAGACCTGGACCCAAGACAACCGCGTCGACAGTTTTCAAGTATGTCCTCAAAGCTGGCACGTTGCGCAGATTTAGATGATCACCCTCAAGTTTCAAAGTTATCAAATCTGGTGACATAGAAGAAATAGCGTACGCTGTCTTCGCTGGAGCCGCAAGGTATGCTATGTCTACGCCTGTGCGGAAAGCGGCCAGAGAGACCAGAGTTGGAGCGCCTGAGAACGTTTCGCTTCCGCCTATAACGAGTAAACGTCCAAAATCGCCCTTATGAGATTCTGATGGTCGAGATTTTGTGACAAGCGTGACGTCCCCTGGCCCAGAATATTTTTCGAATTCTCTGGGTAAGCCAATATCTTTTACAATGAGCTCACCCACATAGTCTTTCGCGTTATCGAGGCCCTCCTTTGTCTTATGAAATGTCACCGTTATGTTGGCTTTAACCGCGTCACCTAAAACCTCTCCAGTGTCAGAATCTATTCCCGTTGGCACATCAACAGCCACTTTGAAGGCGTTGAGTGCATTGATTTTTTCAACTAGCTGCAAAATTGGCGGCTTCAGTTTCCCTTTGGTACCTGTTCCAAGAAGGGCGTCAACAATTATTTCCGCGTTCACGTCTGGTATGAGTGCGCTGTCGGCAATTTCATGAATTGAAACGCTTTCCCTTAGAAACTGCAAGGCATTCCAGTTTTCCAAGGCCGCTTTATGAACTATTTCCTTGCCGTTTCCAGCAAGAATAACTGTAACTTTGAAGCCAATCGATGCCAAGTGTCTTGCCACCACAAAACCATCCCCGCCGTTTCCACCCAAACCACAGAAAATAGCCACTGATTGGTCAGGCTTGAACCTTGAAGAAACCTCAAGGGCTACATTGCGCCCAGCGTTCTCCATAAGCTGAAGCAAGGAGACTCCAAAATATTCCGCGTTGATCTCCAACGCCCGCATTTCCCGGCTCGATATGCATTCTTTTACTTCTTCCACTTGCATACTTGAAGCCCTCAATAGTTAATGCCTATAAACAGAAAATAAGCCTATCCATAGCTATATTAGCCTTTAAAATAGGCGGTACTTTCGCCGATTTCTGTGTTTTAGAAAAAGATTTTAATTCACAAAAGACAACATTAATTGAGGAATTTGAATGCCCACAGCATTTGTGCTTATAAACACGGAAATAGGTTCAGAAGCAGATGTGCTGAAGGATTTGAAGAAAGTTGAAGGCGTGGATGAGGCCTTCGCTGTTTACGGAGTCTATGATATAGTTGCAAGGGTTAAAGCAGACACTATGGATAGGTTAAAAGAGATAGTTACATGGCGCATTAGAAGACTTGACAAAGTCAGGTCAACATTAACAATGATAGTTGTGGAAGAAACTAAATAACACGCTTTCCCCTTTTTTTATCGTGCCTAAGAACCTTTTTTTATCCCTAGTAGTCTAATCTCTAAATCCGTTGAGGAATAGCATTAATAATGACCAAAAAAACGCTACACATAGGCCTGGATGATACAGATTCAACAAGAAGAGGATGCACAACACACATTGTCGCTCTCCTCGTTGAGAAACTAAAAAAACTCGACGTCAACTTCATAGACTACCCAAACTTGATTAGATTGAACCCTAACGTGCCTTGGAAAACGAGGGGAAACGGTGCACTGTGTCTAAGATTCCAATACGACGAAAACGTGGAAGACAAAATAAAAAATGTCGTAACAAATACGGTTGAAGAACACTCAGATTTAGAGTTTAAAGGAACAGACCCGGGAATAGTTTTCTTCAAGAAAACAAAAATTCCAAAAGAAGTCAAAGCTTTCGCTGAAAGAACGATAACTGGAGTTGTAAACCTAAAAGAGGCATTAAAGCTTATACGAAAATTTGGAGCTGAGGCACTGGGCTTCAACAGTTGTAGAGGAATAATTGGCGGTTTAGCGGCGACTGGCGAAACCCTTCAAGGAGATCACTCGTATGAGATTATTGCGTATCGCGTTCCGGAAAATTACGGGTTGAAGAGGAAAGTAGATGAGGTTTCAATCTTTAAGATGGAAAAGGTTACAGAGCCCTACACTTTTAACAATGTTGACTTAGAAAAAGGCAGAGTTATCATCACGCCGAGGGGGCCGGATCCTATTCTCTTCGGCATCAGGGGAGAGACGCCTGAAATTGTGAAAAAAGCCTTTGGAATAGTTAAAACCCTTGAGCCTATTGAACGATGGGTTATCTTCCGCACGAACCAAGGGACAGACGCTCACCTAAGACCTATTTGTAGTCTAGACCAGATAGCGCCCTACAACCCTGTCATTGCAAGGGGTATTGTATCAAAAAACCCTTGGATGGTTCCGCTTAGACATACGTTTTTCTCGATTAAAGATGAAACCGGAGAAGTAGACTGTGCAGCCTACGAACCCACAGGTGCTCTTCGCAAGGCTGCAAGCAAGCTTATCCTTGGAGACTATGTTGAGGCCTATGGCGGGGTGCGTAAACCTTCCGCAAGTAACCCTCTGACGATAAACCTTGAAAAGATTCGTTTGCTAAAACTTGCACCAAGAGTAGTTTACCGGAATCCAATTTGTCCAAAATGCGGCAGACGTTTGAAGTCTACGGGGAAGAGCAAGGGCTTCAAATGTGAAAAATGCGGCAAAAAATATCTTAATCTTGAAAAGGTTATGGTTTCAGTGAAACGAGAATTAAGAAAAGACCTTTACATGACTTCAACCAGATCTCAGAGGCATTTGACTAAGCCCTTTAGGCGTTATGGACTAGAAAAGCGTAGGATAAGAATTGAAAAACTGATTGAAAATTGGCATTTCCCCTAAGCGCGCCTTCCTAGTTTAAGCCAACTTCCTTTGCAATTTTTCTTATCGCATCAATTGAAACCTGCATGAATTCATCAAGAGAAATCCCAGTTTTCTCACACTCGAGGATTATATCACGATTCACGCCAGCTGCAAATTTCTTGTCTTTGAACTTCTTTTTCAAGCCAGAAACATCCATACTACTCACTTTTCTACCGCGCATTAGGGCATACGCATGAATCAACCCAGTCATAGTCTCAGCCGCAGCGAGAGCATGCTCAATTTTTCTTTCTCGTTTCTTTTCTTTCAAGCCAGCACAATCCCATCCATACCCATGAGACAATACGGTTTGAATAAAGTCATCGTCAAAACCTGCATGCTTTAAAATTCCAGGGGCCTTTGTTAAATGCTCTCTTGAATATTGTTTCGTTGTGCCCCAATCAATATCATGCAACAAACCGAGCATACCCCAATATTCCACATCCTCTCCTAATCTCGTCGCCAATTCCCGCATAATTGCCTCTGATTCAAGGAAATGAATCATGTCCTGACTGTCTTTGTTATGTTCCACAATGACCTTCAATGCCTCTTCTCTTGATATTGGCAACATCTCAACTACACAACTTCTCCCTATTTTATTTCAATTTTAGATATGTCTTTATTTCTAATCTTAGCGTGCGCCAGATTAGGTTCATCGCGCGCGCGTTAGCTGCATTCATAATCGGTCTTCCCTAAGTTTTCTTTTTGTCCACATTAAAGATTTCACATAACATGTGGTAAAGTTCTTCGCCGCCTTCGGTCTTTGCAAATAGGTCTTTTTCAGCTTTGAGGATGCGCCCCATAGTTTGATACGTCTGTTTCCATTCTAGCTCTCTCCACATCATGCGATAATTCTTCAGTTCAATCCAAGCACGGAAAATTAGAACTGTGAACATTCCAAGGGTGAGAATGAGATTTAACAGGTATATGTCAAGTAATTCCGTAGCTCTTCACCTCCAACTTCTGACTTGTTTGTTTCATATTTTATGAGCAAAACACATTTAAACCAAACTGGTTATAGCATAGGCGAAAGTGGAGGTTTCAGATGAGCGAAATCATATCACCCCTTGTCTATCAGTTAGGCGTGGGCGCGGTAGGCGGCTTTGTAGTTGGTTTTGCAATTAAGAAGATAAGTAAGCTCTTTATAGTTTTGCTAGGCATATTCATAATTGCACTTCTTTATCTTGGCGTAAGCGGAATAATTAGTATAAACTATGAGGCTCTCTGGAGTGCTTTGGCAGGCGGCCTCGGCTTTTTAGGTGTAGCCGGTTCATGGCTCATCGGCTTGGTGTCTCTCATACCATTCATGGGGAGCTTTATTGCTGGCTTTTTACTTGGTTTCAAAATTGGATAGCGTAATAGCTTAAATTCGTGTACATCATTAACCCCTCTAAGCATTAGAGAGCAATCTGCTGATGGAGCGTTTGAGTGTTGAGGCGATTTCCAGCTGAGGAGTATGCGCTTCCCTTCTTCAAAGACGAAGGCTACGTTAGGAAACTCTGCCCAAAATGTGGCGAGTATTTTTGGACCCAGAACGCAGAGCAAGAAACGTGTGGCGAGGCAACTTCAGAGGAGTGCGCCTTTTACACATTCATAAATAATCCTCCAACGAAAAGAAGCTACAGTCTACCGGAAATGCGAGAGCTTTTCTTATCATTTTTCGAAAAGCATGGCCATGCTCGAATAAAACCTTATCCAGTTGTAGCAAGATGGCGGGACGACATTTACTTGACTCACGCGAGCATAATTGACTTTCAACCTTATGTGACTGATGGTATTGCCCCGCCTCCAGCCAACCCTCTTGTTATCGCTCAACCGTGCATTCGTCTGGTGGACATAGCAAATACGGGACCGACCTTTGGCAGGCACCTCACAATTTTTGAAATGGGAGGGCATCATGCTTTCAACTATCCAGACAAGGAAGTCTACTGGAAAGACCAAACAGTGCGGTACCATCACGAGTTAGTCACCAAAGTGCTGGGCGTAAAGTCTGAAGAGGTTATTTACAAAGAAGACATCTGGGTAGGCGGCGGGAACGCAGGACCAGATGTTGAAAGTATAATTCGCGGATTAGAGGTTGCAACCCTCGTTTTTATGCAGTACAAAGTTGTTAATGACGAGTTTGTCAAGTTGCCGATAAGAACAGTGGACACGGGTTACGGAATAGACCGCTACGCATGGCTCTCTCAAGGGGCCCCAAGCTGTTTTCACACGGTTTACGAAAATGTGCTTGACAAAATCTTCAAAATGGCTGGAATAACAAAAGTTGATAACAGGTTCTTATCGGAAGTGGCCAAATATTCGGGCTTAGTCAGCGTAGATAAGACGGCGAACAGGCTGGAAGCGCGCAGAAGAGTTGCAGAACTGTTAAGGATGGACGTCAACGAGTTAGACAAATTGCTTGTTCCAATCGAAAACGCTTTCGCTGTTGCGGACCACACGAAATGTTTAAGCTTCATACTTTCAGAGGGCGTTGTCCCATCAAACATTCACGAAGGATACTTGGCTAGGCTGCTCTTCCGCAAAATCTACCGGTTGCTAAGAATGTTAGGGATAAGCGAAAGGCTTTATGATATAACGGATATGCAAATTGACTTCTGGTCAAGGGATTATCCGCAACTGGGGGAAATGCGGAACGAGATAATGGAAATGCTCAAGGTTGAAGAGGACAAGTTTGAGGAGACCATAAAGAGAGGGGAAGGACTGGTTAAACGAATCGCCAATGACCTAAAAACAAGAAATATGAGCAAGATTCCAGAAGAAACTCTGACAGAGCTTTATGATTCCCACGGGCTTCCACCTGAAATTGTCAAGCAAACCGCAGAAAATGAAAGCTTGAAGGTGGAGATTCCAGAAAACTTCTATGCCTTGATCGCCAAAAGGCACATGCAGGTCTCGAAACCAGTTGAGGAGATAGCAGAGGCTGAAGAGCGCCTTGAGGCCGCTGTGGCAAACCTCCCACAAACAGAGCAACTATATTATAAAGACCAGTACATGAAAGAGTTCGAAGCTAGAATCTTACAGGTGATAGATAACGAGTATGTTGTTCTGGACAAGACGTGCTTCTTTCCGGAAGGCGGGGGGCAACCTGGAGATACGGGTTATCTGATTCTTGGCGCTTCCAAGGTCGAGGTCGTTGACACCCAGAAAATTGGGAAAGTAATCGTCCACAAAGTGAAAGGTGCTGGTGATGCAAAAGAGAACAGCAGGGTCAAAGGAGTTATTGATTGGGATAAACGTTACAGTCTGATGAAAAGTCACACGGCAACGCACTTGGTTAATGGTGCAGCAAGGCGGGTTCTTGGACAACACGTCTGGCAGTTTGGAACACAAAAAGGCATAGAAAGCTCCAGACTGGACATTTCGCATTATCGAAGACTAACGCCTGAAGAGGTGCAGAAGATAGAGGTACTGGCGAATCAAGCAGTTCTACAGAATATGCCTGTTGAAACTACATGGATGCCTAGGAGTGAAGCGGAAGGCCTTTATGGCTTTAGACTGTATCAAGGCGGGGCGGTTCCAGGCAAAGAGATTCGGGTTGTAAAAACTGGGGAATGGGACATTGAAGCGTGTGCTGGCACCCACCTCAAAAACACAGGCGAAACTGGGTTCATCAAAATCATATATACAGAAAGGGTTCAAGACGGCGTGGAAAGACTCGCATATTCCACTGGAATTTCAGCTCTGAAGGCTGTGCAGAGCAATGAAAAGCTACTTTGGACGCTTTCAGAAATTTTGAATGCGCCACTGGAGAAGCTAGATAAAACAGCGGAAAAACTTGTCAAAGAATTGAAGGAAGCAAACGCGGAGAGGAGAAAGCTTATCAAAGAGTTGGCAGCCCGCGAAAGCGTGGGTCTTGAAACAAAGACACCTGAAGCAATAGAGGAGATAAACGGCGTAAGACTTGTGAAACGCGACTTTCAGATGGAGATTGATGTCACTCGTATGGTTCAGACGGCAAACGAGATAATGAAAAGAGATGAATCGACGGTTGCAATATTTTACGGAGCGGACGGAAAAAATGCCAGAATAATGGTCATGGCTGGAAAAGCAGCGCTTGAGAAAGGTGTAGACGCGAACGACATAGTCAGACAAGCGTCGCCAATTATAGGAGGCGGAGGAGGGGGAAAGCTAAACTTTGCTCAAGGCGGAGGCACTCGGACTGAAAAACTGCAAGAAGCGATTGAAAAAGCTGAAGAAGCTTTAAGGAAACAGCTAAAACATTGACGTTTGGTTTTTTCTGAAGAATCAGCTTTTTTCATCTTCCATCAAAAATCTAGAACCAAGCAAGCTTTTGGAATAAAGGGCAAGGTTAAATTGCGAGATGTTACACCAGTCATATCTATGAAAATCCTAACAGTCTTGGGCGCCATTGCGGTTGTGGTTCTTTTCTTTTTTGGCATTATATTCGCTGTAGCTTCAGTTTACGAAACCACAAGGTTAATCGTTGCCGCAATGTTATTTGTTGCTGGCTTCGGGATAGCCTACTACATAACGCGAAAGCCAAAGACCGTGATCCAAAGGTTAGAAGTTTCTGGACAGATGAAGGCAGTTGGGCTTAAATGCCCGAACTGTTCAGCTTCGATTGATGCTAACCAAATCAAGATTGTATCTGGCGTGCCGTATGCAACTTGTACATATTGCGGAAACACGTTTGAGGTAGCTGAGGAACCAAAATGGTGAAAAAGCGGCCTCTGCTGGTCACGATATTTGCGATACTCATTCTTATTTGGCTTACAACTAGCGTTACCGCGGCAGAAAGACAGTATCACCTTGATCATCAATGGGTAAAAATTTGGATAAACCAGAACGGAACAATTGATCTGTTTTACGACATAAGTATGACGCTTGATTCCGGTCCCAACATAAACTATGTTTTGGTTGGTCAGCCTCAAAGCGACTTCACGATAGGCGAAGCCATGGATCAGTATGGTCACGTTCTGTCAGCGTCGGACGCAAGTTCCGGGAGCGATTATAAAGTTCGGGTTAACCTTTACGAGCCCCTGACAGCTGGACAAACGGTCAGTTTCAACCTCACGACGAACGTTGCCCATATGATATGGGAAGATACTCAAAATGAGGGTAACGTCGGGATGCAGTTCATTCCAACTTGGTGGGAGCAAGCAAGTGTTTATGATCTTCGCATTTTGATTGTCATGCCACCTGGCATTACTCAGGACATGGTGAAAACAACATCTGTATATTGGAATAATGCATTCTTTGAAGATGATAGATTAGCAGTTTATTGGGAGAAACAGAACCTTGCCCCTAATGAACAATATCCTATCGGCGTTTCTTTTCCAAAGGAGTACGTGCAAAATTATGAGAAGCAGCCCAGTGGCGTGATTGCCTTTTTCCAGCGGTACGGACTGGGGCTTTTCGTATCTGGATTCTTTATAGTTGTAATAGGCGCTGTTGTCTTAGCCGTTCGCAAACGCCAATACTTAGCGCCCAAAGTCAGTATGGAAACCCTTGGAATAAGACGCGGCTTGACAGCCGTGGAGGCATCTTATCTATTAGAAATGAAGCCCACTCAGATAGTTACGGAAATCCTCTACAGCCTCCTGCAAAAAAGGGCCGTCTGGGTTGAATCCACAAACCCTGCACTTAAGTTGAAGATGATGCCGGCTTTTCAAAACAAAACTGGAACAGTGGAAACGCCGTTAAGATACTATGAAATTGACTTTCTCAAGGCGATAAAGGACGACGGAACCCTTGAAGAAGAGAAACTGGCGCAAACAGTGATGTTCCTTCGAGACACCTTGGAAGAAAAACTCCGGGGATACTGCAGACGCGACACCGTCGACTATTACAAGAAAATTGTGGCAAAAGCATGGGAACAAGTAGAGCAAGCTGGCACCCCTGAGTTGGCCTCAAAGGCTTATGACGAAGAATTGCTGTGGCTTCTGCTTGATCCCAACTATCAGTCGCGTACGCAAACGGCGTTTCGTGACAGAGCTTTTGAGCCAAGTCCATTCTGGTTCTGGTACTGGTACGGTTACCAGCACTACCACCCTCATCCAACTTATAAGCCAAATGTGGAAACGCCTGTCCAATCGGGCAAACCGCCGACAATTCCAGGGGCAGACTTCGCCAACAACATTGCAACTGCTGTGGAGAAGACTTCAGGCAACATCGTGGCCAAACTGGAAAAATTTGCCAACGCAATCCTTCCAATGCCAGCTGCAAAGGCCTCGACAAAACCAGCACATCACGAGGCCAAGTGCGTCTGTGCGTGTGCAGCGTGCGCCTGTGCTTGTGCGTGCGTATCATGCGCTTGTGCTTGTGCAGGTGGAGGTGTGGGCTAAAACATGAGCTTTCTGAGCAGGTTTTTACGGCCGCCTCCGATTCCTCATGGACGTTTCACTTATCGTGGAAAGGGCGAATTTGCAGGTTTAGCCCTTCAGCTCCGCGCTGAACCAGACGGCCGAGGAGTCATGGTGATAAACGCCAATACAGTTCTTCATCTCAATGAGACGGCAACTGCTTACGCATACTTTTTCATGCAGGGGCTGCCTGAGGACGCGGTTTTGAACAGGATTCGCCGCATGTACCGGGTAAACCATAAGAAAGCAGAGGAAGATTACGAGAAACTTGTTTACACCATCAGCACGCTGGCACAAACAGAGAAGGTTTGTCCAGTATCCTTTCTAGATGTTGAGAGCGTTGAACCTTTCACTCAACAGTTTTCGTCGCCATTACGGATGGATATGGCCCTCACTTTTAGATGCCAAAACAATTGTGTTCATTGCTACGCTGGCGGACCCCACGAAACGGAGGAGCTGACCACGGAAAGATGGAGAGAGGTCATAGACCGTCTCGGTCAAATCGGCGTCTTCATCTTAACCTTCACCGGCGGCGAACCTACATTGCGCGATGACTTGCCAGAACTTTTGCTTTACGCGCAGAATAGAGGCATGGTCACCGGCTTAGTCACCAACGGCAGAAAATTGAAGGATAAAGCCTATGTTGAAGCCTTGGAAAAAGTCGGATTGGACTTTGCCCAAATAACACTTGAGTCGCACAAGCCTAGAATTCACGATATAATGACAGCGGCAAAAGGAAGCTGGAAAGAAACAATTGCGGGAATAAAAAATGCTGTTAAGACGCAAATCTACGTATCCACAAACACGACACTCAGCAAGTATAACGCTTCAGAATTCTTGGAAACCATGGACCTTTTGAAAGAACTGGGCATTGCAGCTTTCGGATGCAACAGCCTAATATACTCTGGAAAAGCCAGCGCAGTCAGCGAAGAATTTGCCCTACCAATTGAAACGTTAAATGAGCTGTTGCCCAAGATCCGCGACAAAGCCAGCCAGATTGGCCTGAAGTTTCTCTGGTACACGCCAACTCAATACTGCCGCCTTGACCCTGTCAAACTTGGCTTAGGCGTCAAATCCTGCACAGCCGCCATGATAAACATGTGTGTCGGGCCAAACGGCGACGTTTACCCATGCCAAAGCTACTTCCAAAGCCTAGGAAACATACTCAAGGATGAATGGCAAAAAATCTGGAACCATCCGCTCGCCTTAGAAATAAGAAAGCGAGGCTACGCGGAGCTAAAATGCAAAGACTGCCCACAACTGCAAATCTGCGGCGGAGGATGCCCTCTAGAGTTACAAAACAAAAACTACATCTGCGCCGAAACTCAGTGAATCAAGGCGCGCTTAAAGTAAACCGGACGCGCCCAATGTTGTACGAATAGACTAGGAAAGCAAACCAAAATGTTACCCTAAAGCTTTGCCAACGCCTTTTCGTAGCCGACAACTATGTAGTTCCTGCCTCTCTGAATCACTTTGTGGCCTTCCTTTTCCAAGAGCTTCTTCTGGGCTTCAGCTCCACCCGGATATTTCTCGTTGATCACGCCGCCAGCTTTTAGCGTGCGCCAGTAAGGAGTAATGTCTTTCTCGCCTTTCTGTCTCTTTTCTTGAGCGGCGTTGGCAGCGATCCAAGCAAAAATTCCCGTGGTTATTGGACAACCAATAGTCGCGCCGTGTTTTCCGGCCAAAGCTGCCCGGATTTCGTTGATTGTGACGAGTTTTCCTTCAGGCACCTTCTGCATTATTTCATTAACTTCCATTGGCGCTGGAATAACCACAGTGCCCGAACCCCATCTTTTACTCATTTTCTCGGTAATTTCTTCCACTTTTGGCAGACCCTTGCTGTCCTCCAGTTTTTCACACCAACTCTTCCTTTTCGCCACGAAAATTCCCTCTTTGAATTTTAGAGTTTATCATTTCCAGTTTCTGAAGGTGATTCAGCCTTTTAATCTTTCTCTCTTCTCTCATGGCCTCTGGCCTCGAATTGAATCTTTCAACGTAAGCAAGCTTGAGCGGCTTATGCATCCTTGTGTACCTAGCGCCTTTACCATTCATATGAAGCTTCAAACGCAAGTCCAAATCTTTAGTATACCCTGTATAAAAACTGCCGCCTCTACACCGAATGACATAGACATAGTAGGGCATTAGTCATCAGCTCCATGATGGAATCATGCGCGCTTCTAAATCATTCTTGCAAAGTGGACTATGCCGTTAATTAGTGCTTCACATATAATTGTGTTTGCAGCGTTTTCTGCGGTCGGCCGAAAATCTGCGTCATTGAAGATGGTTTCATAAAGCGCGTGCGAGTTTTTAAGAGCATTCTTTTTATGTTGAGGCACGCTTGAAGTAGGCTTCTGGGTCAACTTCTTGCACGTTCGTTTGGTCTACATCGATGATGTAGATGTCGTGTATGCGAGCGTTCTTTATTTCTTCATAGGTTACAGGCGGGTTGTGATAATACAGGTCGCAGAGGCTTTTGATAGCTTCTACGTCTTTAATTGTTCTCTCTCTCGGCGTCAAGATTAAGGCTTGGGGAAAGGGCAAAATGTAGTGCGGAGGCATGCCTAATGCGAATTTTTCAGCATAACTGCTGTATCTGATTATTTTGCTGGCTATACGGGCTGAAGTGTAAGTTAACGGATCTAAAGCGTGTTCAGGTGGAATAAAACCTGTCTCTATCTCCACTATGAGGCTTCCATAGCCTTTCACGGCGTATAAATCACATGTCAATGATTCGCTGAGGGAATGCTCCACCAGCACTTCGTAACCTTTCAAAATGAGGTACTTAGCGCAGACAAGCTCCATTACGGAGTGATTTATCTTCACAACATTTTCTTTATGAAGCTGAATAAGATGATTCTTCAATGCACTAAGCTTCTCTTCTGCCTCTTTCTTCACATTCTGGCTTAACTTTGAAACCAAGAAAACTAGGTCTTCCTCGAACTTCTCCCTATTCATGCCCGTCTCCTTGCCGCGCCACTCAAACCTAACAACACTCTCTTTGAATTCTAAAGATTACGTTTAAGCTTTTAGCCAAAATATAAAGCAAAGACAAGAAAGAAGAACATTAGGCTGCGATACGGAAAGCCTGACGAGCTTAAATAGTCAACGTATCCGCAACTTCCGAAACTAAACCAACATAGCCGAGTTTCACTAATTCTGTCAAAAAACTACTCACGCTTCAGAATAGTTAAAGATGCGGCTGTACAGGTACGTTTATATAGAATCCTTGCCACTAGTGTCTTTACCCAAGTTGAGAAGCACGCTTGAGCGACTTGGCAAAGAACAGTTGGCGCAGCGGCTAACTGCTGAGAGTAGTCTCAAGAGATAACATCAAATGAGGCAAATCTTCGCGGTCAGTTCACGACTAACTGGGCAATGCTGAATCGTTCGGGCTTAGACTCAACTTGGGTTTTTGATTTTATATAAAACAACTGAACTTTCCGCGCGCGTAGGGACCTTCGCGTCTTCTTAAGAATTGAGACCATAGTCAGGATGCGACTGCAAGTGTCATCCACCTAAAAATGTGACAAAGAAATTTTTCGGGGTTTCATTAAATGGACTAAAGAGAGGGCAATAATGCACAAAAGGCGACCTAATTTGAATATCAAAACCAGTTTTTCAGTAGGCCATCAATTGCTACTTAACGTCTTTCAAGTCTATTTGTTCTCTCAATATGCTGTAGTATGTTCTTATGTATTCCTTTCCTTTCTTTGTTATAGTATAAACTCTCCTTGCTCTACCTGCCTGCTCTTGTTTCTCACTCCTCAAAAAGCCTCTTTGCTCCAAGGAATTCAGCAATGGATATAGAACCCCATGCCTAAGTTTCACGTTAAATTTTGTCTCCATTTCCCTTTTTATTTTGTAGCCCCACAATGGCCGCGCGTGGATTAACCTTAGTAGTTGAATGCCGAGCAAGTTTTTGGTTATGTGTTGAACAATTTCCTTTTTGTAACTTTCTGACACTTTTTCGCGCCTCTCGGTGTGCTACCTTTGAACCTCTGTATGTTTCAGCTTATTTAAATTGTGAAAGAATGGTATGCTCTGTTATGCTTCTTTATGCTTGCAATACGCATGAACCTTTATATCCAGGTTTGCGGTATATAAAGTCTTGCGATATGTCATAAAAGAGACATATTGTACACAAGTCTAACAAAACAACTGTTGAACAAAAATACAGAAGGAGAAAAAAATGGTTAACGCACAAAAAGAAGTTCAAGTCAAATTGATGAAGGGTCTCCTGGACCTGATAGTTCTGCAGTTCTTAAGCACTCAACCTATGCACGGGTACCAGATAATCACAAAAATCCGCAAGTCCTTTGGAGTCTACTTTGGCCCAAGCACCATCTACCCACTTCTGAACGCCTTGGAAAAGAGAAACCACGTCAAAAGCGAATGGAATATGTGTAACGATCGCCCCAGAAAAGTGTACAAATTAACCACTGAAGGACAAAGCCTGCTAAACTTTACAGAGGATTCGCTTAGCTTAATATGCAGAAAAATAGGTACACCAATGCCGCTAAGAGAAGAATTATCGATTGCGACAGTCAAAGAACCAGCACTGCACCCATTCACAAAAAGAATTGGACAACCAGGACCCACATTCTAGAACTCTAAGTCTCCCATTTTTCGAGTTTTCAATCATGAAGAGGATGACGGGCGAGTATCTCTCTATCACCCATTCAGAACAGTTTTTATTTTTACTTCACCATCATAAAGAAGGGCGAACCATGGAAAAGGCGGATATTCTAATTCAAGGCTGTCTCATTTTGCCGATGAGCCATGCAAGTTTCATTGAGGACGGCGGATTAGCCATAAAGGGCCAAAAAATAAGGTTTGTCGGCAAACGTTCAGCTACCGCAAATATAACTGCTGAAATAAAGTTAAACGCAAAAGGAATGGTGGCCATCCCAGGATTAATCAATTGTCATACACATGTGCCTATGACTCTCTTTCGAGGAATAGCCGAAGATCAGCCTTTAAACACATGGTTGGAAAACACAATATGGCCACTGGAAGCCAAGTTAAAAACGGATGACATATACGCCGGAGCTCTTTTAGGCTGCTTAGAAATGATAAAAAGTGGCACAACATGTTTTGCAGACATGTATTTTCATGAAAGTATGGTTGCAAAGGCAGTTGAGAAAAGCGGCTTAAGAGGCGTTTTGGCAGAGGGCATAATTGAATTCGAAAAGGCACAAGGCGAAAAAATGCTGAAGGCAAGTGTGAGTTTTGCCAAAACCTTTCATGGACATGCTAATGGTAGGATAACAGCTTTCCTTGGCCCTCATGCAGCCTATAGTTGCAGTCCTGAATTGCTTGAGAAGATTAGAGAAAACGCCTCAGAGCTTGGAATCGGAGCGCACATTCATTTATCAGAGTCGGAAGAAATGTTTAGCAAACTTGAAAACAAACATGGCTCAACCGAAGTTGAATTTCTGGAGAGAATAGGCTTCTTTAAAGGGCACACCCTGGCTGCCCATTGCATTCATCTGTCAGAGAAAGATAGGCGCATCCTTTCCAAACATAGGGTCCACGTAGCTCATAACCCCGTGGCCAATGCAAAACTCGGCCTCGGAATAGCAAAAGTGAAGGAGCTCTTTGATCTTGGCATTAATGTGGGTTTAGGAACAGATGGCCCAGCCACCAACAATACGCTTGACATGTTTGAAACCATGAAGTTCGCAGCGCTACTCCAAAAGCACCTCTACTTGGATCCAAAATCTCTATCAGCCTATGAAACCTTAAAAATGGCGACAATCAACGCGGCTAAGGCATTGAAACTTGAAGAAAGTATCGGATCTTTGGAAGTCGGCAAAAAAGCTGACGTCATACTGGTTGATCTTTTGAAACCGCACCTGAGACCTATGCATAACATCTATGCAAACCTAGTTCATTCCGCGCGCGGAAGCGACGTGGACACAGTTATTGTTGACGGAAAAATCGTCATGGCTAACAGGCAGGTGAAAACTTTAGACGAACAAGCTGTGATGGAAAACGCTGAAAAAACCGCCTTAAGCCTTAATTGATTGAGCGATTGTTGGTATCTGGTCTTGCTCGCGCACCATTGGGTTGCCAGCTGAACATAAATGGAAGCTTCATCTACAACGGTATTAATGAAAGTACTTTGGAGGCTTTTTCGGATATTTACCCAGTTTCTTGAGTAACGCACTTGTCTGTGGGTAGCGTGTTAGGTCTGCGTAGGGCAAAGCACTTGAGTTGAAGAATTCCATTTGAAAATTGGGTTCTGCCGCAAGTTCTACATACTTTACCTTGCTTGAGATTTCCTCAGTAGTTTTTCTGGCCGCCTTAGAAGCCAGAGCCATCCTCGCTCCAGTTCCCGCGGCGTTACCCACAACTTTAACCTTTTCTAGCACCACTTCAGGGTACATGCCGATTATTCTTGCGTTCTCCGGATCTACGTAAGAGCCGAAGGCTCCAGCTATGAAGAGGATGTCTATATCTTTTTCAACTATGCCCTTCTTTTTCATCAATGTCATAGCTCCTGTGTGCATTGCTGCTTTCGCTAACTGAATTTCTCTGATGTCCTTTTGTGTGAAGGCAATGTCTTCTCCGGTTGAGGTTTCCTTTGCCCATGCTAGCACAAACTCCAGTCCACTTTCACCGGTACGCAATCTAGGTGAGGAGGCCAGATCATTCTTCATTGTTCCTGCTACGTCAATTATGCCAGTTTTTAACATCTCAGAGGAGATATCCACCATGGCTGAGCCACAAATTCCACAAGGTTTAGCATCATCTATAGTCCAATACTTAATCTCAAGCGTATTCGGGTCTATTCTCACCTTCTCAATTGCGCCTGTTGCGGCTCTCATTCCCTGCTTTATGTGAGCACCTTCCAGTGCTGGGCCGGACGCGCAAGAACATGCCAGTATCTCGTCTTTATTCCCCAAAACAACCTCAGTGTTCGTTCCAATATCTAATGCCATGCAAAGCTCATCCTTCTTATAGATTTCAGTTGCCAACATCACTGCAACGGCATCTGCCCCAACAAATCCCGCAATTACGGGGAGGACGTGAATACTGCCATTTGGATTGATGTCAACTCCAACATTTTCTGCATGAACATTTATCCCTCTTCTTACAACAGGCGGGTATGGCGATAAGGCCACATACTTTGGGCAGATGTTCAGAAAGAGATGGTGCATGGCGGTGTTTCCGACAGCGGTCATTTCATACACTTCCTCAGAGCTAACTCCCGTCTTTTCTAATAGGCGTTGAAAGATTTGATTTATACCAGTGGCAACGACTTTCTGGAGTTCTTTTTGCTCCTTGAACCCTCTCATTGCATAAGTTATTCTTGTTATCACATCTTCACCGTAGGGTATTTGTGGGTTCATTATGGAGTCTACTGCCATCACCTTTCCTGTGTTTAGGTCTAGGAGGTACCCAGCGAGTTTAGTTGTGCCTATGTCCACGGCGTATCCGAAGATTCTGTGGGTTGTGTCCCCAGACTCCGCGTCAATGATTGTGGCGTTGTTCCACACGACGACGGTTACCTCCCATTCGCTGTCCCTTAAGATGAGGGGCAGGCATCGGAGGAGGCTATAGCTTACTTTTAGATTCTCAAGGCCATACTGAGCCCATAACTCGTCAAGCAGTCTGTCAACATCAGATCTGGAATCTCGAAGGGTTGGACTTGGCAATTTAACGAAGTATTTGTTAATGAGAGGTTCCAGCGTAACAGGGGTTTCTATTCCTTCAACTTGAAGCCTCTGCTGTCCAGTCCTGCTTTCCTCCGGTATCTTGACGACGACGTGGTCATTAACTGATGTGCAGCAAGCTAGCCTGTAGCCTGCAGATATTTCCGTCGGTGATAGGAACGCTTTCTCTGCTTTGGTTATAGGCCCTACGTTTTTTCTTTCTTTTTCAACTATTACCCGACATTTTCCACATTTACCTTTGCCGCCACATATTGAGGTTAGATCAGCTCCTACAAGTTTTGCCACCTCTAAAACAGTAGTGCCAGATTCAATTCGTGCACGTTTTCCTTCTGGCTGAAAAATTACTTCTACTTGCGTAGTCATCTAAACCCCTTCATCTTAAGCCTTTATCTACATTAGTTACTTTAAACACTCTCATGAATTCTCATTAATGTATTTTGCTTGTAAATTTCGGTTTTTTACGCGACTA